>CALDEO010000241.1 GCA_937942465.1 uncultured Saprospiraceae bacterium | reverse complement strand
GCTGTAGGGATTGAGCCCATGACCTATCAATTTACCATCCCAAAGAAATCGATAGATATCATCTGAGAGATTAGGGAAGACAAATACCAAAAGCAATCTCACTGCCAAGGCTAAGAATATCAATGTATTAAAACCCTTAGTTACTTTAGCATTCAGTATAATAGCGTAACAACCGAATGCTAGTGTAAACAGAGGAAATATAATATGGAAATCACTCTGTTGGGGAATACTTACAAGAGTATAGCAGGCTATACATATTATGAAAGCAGCTACTACTGCGATCACGTGTTTGTAGTTCATGTTCGCGAGAGTGGTATCCATTTCTAGAGCTATTAACTTTTACTTACAAGGTGCTTAACAGAAAGAACGAATATAGTACCATATCCTGCAGTTAATAGTAGATGCAATATCATGAATGCGTTATTTTCTACTTGAAAACCAGCTATTAAAGCAATTAAGAAATAGACAGCCAATAACCCTTCGAATATGGTCACTTTAGAGATTTTACCATTGAAGTATTTACGTGTCTTGATACTGTCAGTTATCCCTTGGATATTGAATTTGGGTGTTCTTACAAATGGAGATTTCTTACCCCAATATCCCTGTAGTACTGCAATACTATTATGAAATGATAGTCCCATAGATAGCGCGAGAAATACTGGGAACAATAATAGGAATTTTACAATCATCTTACCGGTAGATTGATCTTTCCAAGCTCCCTGTACATTGGCTACATAGTAGACCATAACGATAGACACAAGACCTATCATGAATACTGCTAGAATATTAAGATTGAAAGCTAATGGATTGATAATGAACAATAAAGGAACACTAAATACTCCCATTAAGAACACGGAAAGAAAAACACTACTAGCTAATAAATGTGTACTAGCGTGGATTTTTTGAGTGAATTTCAGATCAGATCCCCATATTGCAGGCAACATTTTTTTAGCAGTTTCTGCACCACCTTTCATCCACCTGAATTGTTGTGATTTGAGACCATTCATCTCTGCGGGTAACTCCGCTGGTGAAGTACAATCTTCTAGGAAGATAATGTTCCATCCCTTAAGTTGAGCACGATAACTCAGGTCTAAGTCTTCGGTCAATGTATCCGCTTCCCATCCGCCAGCATCGTCTATTGTTTTTCTACGCCATACACCTGCTGTGCCGTTAAACTGTAACAAATAATTACCAGATTCTCTGCCTTGTTGCTCTACTGTGAAATGTACATTGAGTTGGAATGCTTGTAGACGTGTAAGTAGAGAATAATCTTGGTTGATATGATCCCATCGAGTCTGTACAACACCAGTGTTGGGGTTGTAGAAGTAGGGTAATGTTCGTTTGAGAAAATCTGCATTTGGTAAGAAATCCGCATCAAATATTGCAATGAATTCTCCTTTAGCATATTGCATTCCTTCTTTTAGAGCTCCAGCTTTATAGCCTTGTCTATTAGTCCTCGTGATATGTTTGATATTAAATCCCTGGGCAGCATATTCATCCACTTTACTTTTAGCGATTGCTACAGTTTCATCAGTACTATCATCAAGAATATGGATTTCGTATCGATCCTTAGGGTAGTCAAATTTGATAATATTGTCTACCAATCTTTCTACCACATACATTTCATTAAATATAGGGAGTTGTATCGTCACGAAAGGGTAGTTGCCGTCGAGGGATACTCTAGACTCAGGATGTATTTTGATTGCACTATGGTGCTTTTTATAATGATATAGCAAGTGAAATTGCATCATACAATAGATCGTCACATAGAACAATGCAGTAAAATAAATTCCAGCGACGATGTACAATAGTACGGTCATTTAGTTGTGTTTATTAAGTGTATGCGATGCTATTATATAAATTTGAATATGGTCCATAAGATCTTGTATCCAGCCATAAAAGTACCTTTAATAGTACCCGATACTTTAGAAATTCCGATTCTTTTTCGGTACCTCACTGGCACCTCTACGCATTTCAGCTTGAGTTTAGCTGCTTTGACCTGCATCTCCACGGTCCAGCCAAAATCCTTGTCCTTCATATCTATGAGCTGCAATGCATCATAGGTCACTGCTCTGAATGGTCCAAGATCAGTAAAAGTATAGCCATAGAATAGTTTGATCAATGTCGTTGCTAGCCAATTGCCAAATATCTGCTGAGGCATCATAGAACCTTGCTCCATATCTCCAAGTGCTCTAGATCCGATCACAAGTTGCTTACCATGAGAGCTTATTTGCTCTATAAGAGTAGGCATCTCTTCGGGGTAGTCAGAGTGGTCTCCGTCTAGGAATACCACGATATCTGGCTTGATATCCATCTGATTGATATACTCTAGTCCTTTGAGGCATGCATTACCATAGCCTTTCAATGGTTGATCTAGTACGATCGCTCCCGCGGCAGCTGCAACTTGGGCTGTAGTATCAGTACTTGCATTATTACATACGTATATATTGCGGACAATATCCTTAGGGATTTCTTCAATCACACTATTTATGGATTGTTCCTCGTTATACGCAGGTATTATGACATCTATTATGTGAGGACTATTATTCATTGAGTAGCTTCGCTAACGAAAGCATAAAAGTAGTACATTTGGTACTAATATTTTTGTACATCTAAGGACATACGTGTTGATGAAGATTGAATTATTGAATTTTAAAGTATTTAAGCAGAGTTTTACTGGTTTATTTATCGTCATCGTGGCCCTATTAACGATCGGTTCGTGCAGAGACCGCAGTTTTATTGACTCCTCGGAGGTGATGCTTCGGTTTTCAGAAGATACTTTAAGATTTGATACCGTTTTTACTGAATTAGGTTCCGCAACAAGATTTATTAAAGTATTTAATGACTTTGATCAATCCGTATTGATTTCAGATATTCGTTTGGCTCAGCCCAATTCTTTTTTTAATCTCAATGTTGATGGTTTTTCTAATAATGAGGTGCAAGATATCGAGATACTGCCCAATGATAGTCTTTGGATATTTGCTGAGACTACGATAGATCCCGATGCGCCTTTATCAGTAAGTCCATTTATTATAGAGGATCAGATATTATTCAATACCAATGGCAACGATCAAAAAGTACATCTAGAGGCATGGGGGCAAAATGCCAACTATATACCCAACAGATATGCAGCAGGTACGATAGACACATTGTCTACGATCTGTGGTGGAGATACCCTGCGATGGGATGATGACAAGCCATACGTCGTCTATGGATTGTATTATATCAGAGATTGTAATTTGCTCATAGAGTCAGGTACGCAAGTGTATGTACATGGTGGCATTGCCAATAATGATTTTGGCATATACAACGATGGTCTTTTATGGGTAGGTCCTGATGCATCTATCACGATCAGAGGTACTGTTGATGAGCCAGTGGTGATGCAAGGAGATAGATTAGAGGCTGGTTTTCAAGATGTATCGGGTCAGTGGCCAGGTATCCGCATATTAGCAGGGAGTACCGGCAATAATATCAATCATGCGATCATCAAGAATGCGTCGGTAGGTATTGAGGTAGACTCGGCTGCGACTTTAGTTATGAATAATACAGAAATAGCCAATACCTCTAGCTCTGGTCTAGTAGCAATACATGCATCTGTGACTGCGACTAATTGCTTGTTTCAGTCCAATGGATCCAATGCGATGCAGGTGGTTTACGGTGGAGATTACAATATGAATTATTGCACATTTGCCAACTATGGCAATCAAGGAGCAGCACTAGGTTTGATCAATTTTATATGTGACGATCCTGCTTGCCTTACGGGAATATCAGGGATCAATCCATTAAATGCAGTCTTTAGAAACTCCATTATTGCGGGATCTGCAAAAGACGAAATAGTCTTAGCTGATGCAACTCAAGGAGAGCAGTCAGGGTTCTTTGACTTTGACTTCAATAACTGTATTGTCAAAGTAGCTGAACTACTAGATGAAGGTAATTTCCCTAACTTTTTTGATCGATGTATTGATTGTAAAAACATGGAGTTGAATGACACATTATTTGTAGATATCAGTGAAGATGATTATCACTTAGATACCATGTCTATAGCTGAGAATAAAGCGATCCCATTGTTTGGTATCAATACTGATATAGAGGGCAATCCTAGAGATAGTAATACGCCTGATTTAGGTTGTTTTGAGTTTCAATAGTACGAGTATTACGACTACTTTTCCATAGCCTTATCAAAGTCTACAAACCAGATGATCACGAGACTGATCACAAATAATACAGTAAGTACCAATACGGAGTATCGGATGCTACCTGTGATGTGATTTACCATTCCGAAAAGGAAAGTCCCTAAAACTAGTGAAGTCTTGTACAACACATCATATAGACTGAAGTAAGAAGTCAACTGATCTTTGGACTCATTGATCATCTTAGAATAGCTAGATCGACTCAATGATTGTATACCTCCCATCACCAACCCTACGAAGGCAGCAATAATGAAGAATAGAACCTTTCCTGTTGTGAAATATGCTCCTACACAGATCCCTATCCATATGATAATCATAATTGATAACGAGGCCTTATTACTCCATAAGTTGGAGAGATAAGCAAATAGGTATGCACCTCCGATTGCAACTAACTGGAGTATCAGAACAATCAATATAAGCTCGGAAGCTGAGAAGTTTAGCTCCTGCTTAGCAAATACTGTTGCAAGGTTTATCACGGTCTGTACACCAGCACTGTAGAAGAAAAAAGCAATCATAAATCGCTTTAAATTTTTTCTAGTTCTTACTTTAGCAACGACTGATCTGATTTCTTGAAAACCTTTAAAAAAGAGTCCTTTTACTTTTTCTTTTCCGATGCCTTTAGGCAAATATTTGAATGTATACTGAGCAAAGGCCAACCACCAAACTCCCACCAATACAAAGCCTATCCTTGCAGGTAAGTTAGGATCTGTGATACCAAAGGAATCTGGTTTTAAAACCATAAATAATATAGCTGCAAGCAAGATCACACTGCCTATGTATCCATAAGAAAACCCCTTGGCACTCACTCTATCATACTGATCTTCGGTAGCAATCTGAGGGAGATATGAATTATAAAATACAATACCCCCTGCAAACCCTATCGTAGCTAGTATAAAGGCGGATGTACCTAGCCACAGCTGAGGCAATCCCTTGAAGAAGTACAAACCAATGCAACTCAAACTTCCTATCAATGTAAACATCTTAAGGAAGAACAATCGCTTTTTGCCATAATCAGCCATTCCCGAAAGGATAGGAGACAAAATCGCTATAAACAAATATGAAAATGATACCGCGTATGAGTAGAATGCACTATTGGGTATATTGAAGCCGAAAAACTCTATTATTTCTGGGGTATTAGCGATGAAGTATACCGGAAATATAGCAGTAGTAATAACCAATGCATAAGCACTATTAGCCCAGTCATATATCGCCCAAGCTTTGATTACCTTCTTATCATTCATCTTGGTAGGCTGAGCTAATGTTGTCATATTAAGATTTTATATCTACTATTAGTGCTTGTTATTGAGCTATTTAATATCTTGTGAGTGAAGATTAGCAATCAATTCACTATTCACAATGGTATGAATATACTAATACTATCTAGAAACTCAGCACTTTACAGTACGGATAGCCTTGTACGTGC
>CALDEO010000240.1 GCA_937942465.1 uncultured Saprospiraceae bacterium | reverse complement strand
TACACATATACAATCACTGATGATAATGACTGTACATCTACAGGTGTGGTTGTCATTGCAGGTAGTAGTGATGCTCCGGTTATAACGGAGGATGTAACACCGGTATCTTGTGATGGATTAGGGTCGATAACTTTAACTAGTTCTATCAATCCAGTAACGGTAGAGTGGATGCCTGCAGGTATTGGTGCCGACTTAACTCTTGAAAATTTGCCAACAGGCTCATACTCTTATATAGTTACTGATCCGGCGACAGGTTGTACAGCAGGTAATACAATAGAGATTGTCTCTAATGTTGAGGCATTCGCAGTGACGACGACAATCAGCAATGTAAGTTGTAATGCTGCCGAAGATGGGGTAGTGACTTTTGATATATCAGGAGGTTGTCCCAACTATTCGCTTACGATTAATAACTCTGGCGCCACTATCGGTGCTAACATGATAAGTAATCTTCCTGCGGGAACATATGAAGTGTCTGTCATTGATGGATCAGAGCCAGCTAACATAAATACATCAATTATTACAATCACTGAGCCAGATGCATTGAGTTTTACTCTTGATGCAGTCACTCCAGTGACAAGTGTAGGTAATGATGGTACAATAACTACTACTGTTACAGGTGGTACAGAGCCTTATGCATATGTATGGACAGGTGGATCATGTGATACAGGTGCAGGATGCCCTACGGACTCAGGTGATATTATGAATCTAATATCAGGTACTTACAACGCCGTAGTTACAGATGCTAATGGTTGTACAGCCACACTTTCTACAACGGGTGTCTTTGTGATGGATCCTAATGGTAACCCAGTGATAGATACAATAATTGCCATATCAGAAGCTGATAATGGTGGATTCGGTGTTTCTTGCCCTGGTCTTACTGGTGACTTCTGTGATGGATCGATAGATGCAACAATAGGAGGTTTTACAGGAGCATTGATGATAGATATATTGAATACAGATGGATCTCTTTTTGGATCTTATGATGCGTTGCCTATAGACGGTATTTGCGCAGGAACTTATACATTAAGCATCACGGATGCAGCAGGTAGTAGTGCTAGTGGCACGTTTACAATTACAGAGCCAGAAGAAATATCAATAGAGACAGTATCATTTGTATCTACACCACCAGGGTCGATAGATATCGATGTGTCTGGAGGAGTAGCACCATATACTTACTTATGGAATGCTCCATTGAATGTTGTAACGCAAGATGTTACTAACCTAGCAGTTGGTACATATTCTGTATTCATTACAGATGCTAATAATTGTACTCAATTGAGTGATAATTTCATTGTTAACTCTGAAGATGGAGATGCATGTTACACTGCAGTGCCTATTATAACTCCTAACGGAGATGGTCTCAATGATGCATTCTTTATTACATGTGCTAACAATAATCCTACTTCAATCCAATTTTATGATAGATGGGGTAGACTAGTGTATAGCGACGCTACTTTCAATGCTAGTAACAACTGGCAGGGAGTTGATGATAATGGAGTGTTGTTGACAGAAGGAGCTTATTATTGGATACTACAAGTAGCATTCAATAATGGAGATTCAAGACTATATAAAGGAACGGTTACACTTTTACGAGAGTAAGATTCCTACATAAACTAAAATGAATTCTAAGAAGATAAATAATATACTTATGATCAAGTATTTCAGTATAGTAGTTTTTTGTTTCATCGCTCTTGCTCAAGTTAATGGGCAGAGAAGATATTTTGACGAACGATATATAACTACGCAGCATTATATAACACCTGTCCTTATTAACCCTGGTGCCAATGGTATCACTGGAGAAAAGCAACTTGTGTTTAAATATAGAAACAAGTGGGCTTCTTTTCCAGGATCTCCAAAGACTGTAATGGTCAATTACGATGGCCCTATAGCCAATAGAGTTAGCTTTGGAGCATTGCTAATGCAAGACAACAATGGAGCCTTACAGACGACTAAAGGGCAATTGTCGCTAGCGTATACGATAGATAGTCCGACCAATAAATTAGGATTTGGTCTGTCTGGAGAATATATACAGCATAAAGTATCAGGTTCAGACTTAGATAATCCTTTGTTAGATATCAGTGACCAGACACTATTGGATCGATTAGACGGTTCTCAGTTTTTTGATGTTACATTTGGAGTATATGGTATTTATGAACAAAAAATTAAATACGGTCTTTCATTTCCATCACTCATCAGCAGCAATCTAGATGAGTCATATGATCCGACTATTGATGCAGGTGGGTTCAACTATATATTCAATGTAGGATATGTTATAGACTTTGAAGAGGAGGACATTATATTAGAACCTTCGATAGTGGTTAAGCAGTTGATGTTTGTACCATCACACGTTGATGTTAATCTAAAAGCACAGTTTTTAGATAAGCGATTAACAGGTGGTCTTACGTATGCTATAGGTGCTGATGAGAGACTTGGTTTCCTTATAGGTGCCAAGGTTAATACATTAAACCTGTATTACTCATATAATGTATCTCGTCATGAATTTCAGCAATATAACAATGGATCTCATGAGATCAGTATTGGTATTAAATTCAACGATAATAAGAGTGTAGAGAAAGTGGAGATCTAGAGATTTTCAACTAAAAATATAAGCCCTGTTGACTTCATAAGTTAACAGGGCTTTTTTCGTTTGTAATAGAATATTGAGTTGTGTTGGACTTATTACAATTAGGCTAATGCATAGTCTTGTCTGAATTTATTACTTTAGCCTATATATTGTAAAATACTCCAAATGAAAAGTAAGAATATTTTTATACATATACCCAAAACGGGAGGTACGACACTAGACTGTGCAATCACTGGAACTAAGTGGATGACTGCAAAAGATCCTTTTTACTATCGACATATAGATAATAAGACTAAGAGATCTAATTCTGGTGATATTTTCAATGAGGCTAACTTCCTCAAGTATAGAGAGTATCAGATATATACGATGCTCCGTCACCCAATTGACAAGGTAGTGTCAGAGTATTTTTTTGTTAGAGATAGGAAGGAGTTTTTTGGACTTCTTAAAAAGAAACCCCGTAACCTTAAGGAGTATGTGCTTAATAAACAAAGCCAAAACGCCACAGTAAATTTTCTGATTGGAGGTAGGTGGTATCCTGATAAAGGTGCTACCAAGAGTGATCTTAATAGAGTTATTAAGATGATGGATGATCTAGATGTGTCGGTCGGTATATTTGAAGAATACAATAAGTCTTTGAGCTTCTATGAGGAACGATTAGGAGTCAAATTTCCGAAGAAAATAAACGTAAAAAGAGTTACGCTTAATAGACCTAAAGTAAGTGAGATTTCTGAAGAAATGAAGCAGTTAATTATCGAGAATAATCCGCTAGATATGGCTTTGTATAATTATTATAATGATGCATTTAACAATCTAGGTATACGTGCAAAGTCCGTTGACTTCTCTAAGGATCGGTATGAGTATGTAATGAAGTATACAGAGCGGTTCAACTTGATGACTTTATTCGATGGCAATCAAACCTTTATGACTAGGAATGCCAGTTACTTTAATGACCTCAATGTGTGGTTGCATCAACATACCGCATTTGAAAATGGACGGGGTTATGTATCCAATTGGAATAAGAATGTAGCTAGAGAAATTGATAAGCTTGGAGACGCTACTGACTTTACAGATCTGATGGAGCACATGTCTACAGATGAGCCATTGGACGCTACAGAGCAATTGACAAGTCTGGTAAATGCAAAGCTAAAAGTAAGCAAGCATCTGTCTAAGGCTATAATGAAATTTGATATTGATAAATGTACTCTTGAGGTAGTAACTAAGAAAAAAACATCGTTCTTTAAAAAGCTATTTGGGTAGATATCACTCTATGACTAAATTATTGATTTAGCCATAGAGTAATAACCATTATTTTTGCAATTCGAAAGTCTGTATTTTTTCGTTATTGTTAGCGACGATAAAGCATTCATTGCCGTTTGCTTTATTTACTTTAATAATTTCTTTGGCATCATACGGAGCATAGAATCCACTGGTGATTCCTTTAGCGTCAAATGTCATATCTCCTTTGTTGATTAACGTTAATCCATTACCTGCATCTTGACGTGGCGTTTCAGGTTCCATATTGTAGATGTTACCGCAGATTATTAAATCGATGAGACCGTCATTGTTTATATCAGTGCTTTCAATACCATAGATAGGAAACCCTTGTGCTTCAAATGGTAAATTCTTTACAGTGTAAGATCCATTCTCGTTAACAAGAATTATATTTTCGAATGTATTTACGCTTAGGCTTATGCCTTCGTTGATTTTGTCTTCGCCTAGTATATCAATAACAGATGCATTGGCAAAGCCGCTATATGTTTCAAATTTTTCGGCAATGTATGGCATCTGTTCACTAGAGCATTCACGTCCACGTACAGGTACATCTTTACCCTTGTATTCTTTAATCAATACGACATCATTGACTCCATTGTTATCAAAGTCATTTGATACTACTTTGAATGGTTTTTTAGAACTTGCATGAAATTTTGAATTCATACCCAAATTTCCTACAACGAGGTCTTGATCTCCATCATTATCGAGGTCCAGTTCTTTAATAGAAAACCACCATCCGCTTAGAGGGGTATCGAGTTTTTGATCTGTAACATTGATGTACGAGCTTCCTGTGTTTTTAAAGAAACTAATAGGCATCCACTCACCTACAATGATAAGGTCGTCTTTATCATCATTGTCAAAGTCAGTAAATATAAAATCATTAACAAGACCGATTGTCGCGATTTCTTTCGACCAGCTATCCGTTACATCAGTAAAGCGTCCGTTGTTGTTTTCTAGGATGTATGATCTTGGAGGTTTAGGGTAGTTTTTAGGTATAATCCTACCGCCTACTATAAGATCTAGGTCTCCATCATTGTCTATGTCGTTACTACGTACCTTGAGTCCGATATCAGTCATCGAGGGGAGTCTATCGCTAGCATCTGTAAACTTGCCCTTACCATTGTTAATATAGAGCCTATCTGATGCAAGAGGGTCGTCATTCTCTATTTCATTGGCACCACTGACTACATATAGATCTAGGTCTCCATCATTGTCCATATCAAAGAAGTGAGCACCGTGATCCTCATGATCTTTGTGTTTATTGAATATACTTTGCGAACTCAACTCGAAATTAGATGATTTTGTTTGTAGCCAGAGTGCTCCAGCTTGATCAGGGGCACCACCTATGTATACATCATCCAATCCGTCACCATTGACATCTGCAGTTGCAAGTCCTGGCCCAAGTTTAGATTGCTCATATGGCAAGAGTACTTCAGTGATGAGATCGTCATAGTAGTTTTCTTTATGTGTATATTTTATATCGGTTGTTTCGGTATAGATAGGCTCTTCAGTAGTTTGTGGATACTGATATCTACCTTCTTTAGAATCTTTTAGATTGATTTTTAAGAACTGGTTAGCGTTTACATTAGTCAATATTTGATGTCTTCCTGATGGCCAGTTAATTATCAATGTATCTACAGTTTGTGTATTTGCTAATCCTAAGTGCAGTCTATCGTCAACCGTAGATAGGTACCCACG
>CALDEO010000239.1 GCA_937942465.1 uncultured Saprospiraceae bacterium | reverse complement strand
AATTCTATAGTACCTGCTGGTGTAGTTACTTTAGCTATTTCACCCACTTTCTTACCTAAAAGACCTGCTCCTATTGGAGAAGTAACAGAGATTCTTTTCTCTTTAAGGTTAGCCTCTGATTCTGATACCAACTTATATGTAACTTCCTTATTTACCTTTTTATTGAGCATTGTCACCTTAGTCAATACGGTCACTTTGGATGTATCAAGTGTACTTTCATCTATGATCCTAGCATGCGCAAGTGCTTTATCGAGTTTACTTATTTTCGCTTCAAGCATGCCTTGGGCATCTTTGGCAGCATCATACTCTGCGTTCTCTGATAGATCACCTTTATCCCTCGCTTCTGCTATTGCCGCAGACACCTCACGCCGACCTTCTGTTTTAAAAACATCTAGTTCATCACTGAGTTTATCGTAACTCTCTTGAGTCATATAGTGTATTCCTGACATAATCGTTAAATGTATTACTTCATAAAAATTTGATTAATGATATAACGTCATTAAACTAAGAAAACGTTCTCTGTAAATAGAGAACGTTTTCAATTTCACAAAAATAGTGAAAATTTATTATATATACTTGACCTTACTAAAAGGCAAGTCTTAAACTTACGTTATGTGTTCCATCATATGGATCTGTTGCTCTGTACCCATAGTCAATACCCAACATCTGCTCACTACCTCTCTTAAATGGTACCTCTACAGAAGCTCCTAAAGCTAAACCAGAGTAAATACTTTGACTACCAGTAGACTCAACTGTCAATGATCCAACATCTGCTCTATATCCACCTCTCAGAACAAAGTTCTTTAAGAAATATAACTCTGCACCTACACCAACTTGGTCTAGTGAGAATGCGTTAGATGTAAAGTTACCCATCGCTCTTAAGTAGATATCTTCAACGAAGTAGAAATCATACGATAAACCAATGTTTAATATTGAAGGCAATTCAAAATTCTCAGATCTCTGATTGAATGTCAATTGAACATTATCTCTTCCCGGTGCAGGACCTTGGAATGATAATCCCTCTCCATTAAAACTCATTGGCGAACCAACGTTTCTTAATGAGATACCTAATTTAAATTCATCTTTATCTCCAGTTACATATTGAACTCCTGCATCTATTGCAAATCCAAATGCTGATACATCAGTTAAAGATTCTGATATACCTCTAAACAATACCCCTACAGATATTTTATTATCGTACGTATATGCATATCCAAAACCCATGTGAAAGAAACTTGGAGAATATGTTGCAGTTGTTCCTTCTGGACGATCTACTGTTGTAACCTCTATATCACCAAAATCAACAGCAACAAGACTTACTCCGAAAGCACCATTAGAACCAACTCTCTTGGCATAGCCCAAAGAGTTAAGTGTAATATCTGTTCCTTCGTATAATCTAGTATTACCGATCAGTAATTCAGAATCTTTGATTCTACCTAGACCTGCTACGTTAAGTCTCATGGACTCGACACCAGTTATAGATGCAGTACTCAGCGTATGCAATCCTGCTGATCTTGCCCAAGGGTTGAAAAGTAATTCACTTGCACCTGCCTCTCCTTGTCTGTCAGGATTACCAGCATAGCCCGCTGTACTCACTACTAAAAAGCAGAGTACTAATATTGAAGTGTATAAGTTTTTATTCATAAAGCTATATTTCTTATATATTTCTCAAAAGCAGATAGTAGCTTGAGCTAGGCTCAAGCTACTTCACTACATTAAATTTTATAATCCTGTTGGGTCAAACTTACGATTAACACCAAACCATTTGATCGTTCTTTCCTCACCAATATCTGGAGCAGAAACATGGATAATATATACTCCACTTGCAATCGGAATACCTGCGTAATTCTTCATATTCCACTCTAGGTCAGGGTTTACTTGACCTTGTGTAATACCAGGATTACTTCCAGGTTTATTAGCATATTGAACATCTCTTCTAAACTGTTGTATAAATTTACCGTCCATTGAGTAAATTGTTACATCTGCTCTATCTGGTAGGTTCGTTATTTTCACAGTATTGTTAAATTGCGAAGTTTCGTATGCAGAATATGCAAAATAAGGATTAGGTACTGCTCTTACATTTGATAATACAGTAGATCCTTGTTCATCACTTATCTCTGTTGTCGCAACATTACTAAAGTTAATTCTATACTTAGGTAACTCATCTAATACATTACAGTCTAAAGCCTTGTCGATATCGATCACCTCCTCAACATTGTAAGGACTTGATACTCTTAATTTAACAGTTACGTCATTAGGGATTAAACCTTCTCCGACAGTTAACAATTCTGTATCCTGAGCTAATAATGGAATACCTGTCCATGTTATCAATTCGAATGCTTTGATCTTAAGTATGAATAAAGACTTACTCAACTCTTCTCTTATTGATGCACACTCGTCATATTCCTGACCAGTGACATACATCATGTGTTGACCACCTGATACAAGAACTGATAAACCTCCACCTGCATTAGATATTTGATCATTTGCAATCTCTGAAGAAGGGTTAAATAACATATCTGCTCCGTTAGGTCCTCCTTCTAACTCCACACCAATATCAATCATACCTTGATTGTAAATTGAGTTTTCTCCGAAGAAAATATTCAACCTCTTACCAGTTTCTACATCTACAGCATAACCTGGGAACCAACCCATACCGACATCATCACCATCATCGTTACCATCTTTATCAACAGAAGGTGACTGTCTTAGGTCAAATTGTCTAGCATTACCTACACTTTCAAAACCTTCGGTTATATTTTGCTCAGTTGCCATCTCTACAACAACACATCTACTCCATTTAGACTTATCAGAAGTCATAACGATATCAACGTTATTCAAGAATCTCATACTATAATCAGGATCTGATCTTAAAAATCCTTGACCACCATCAGTTACCCAACCTGGAGTAATATAATCTATGAATCCATTTGTACCCGGACGGAAATCCGATAAGTAGAAAGGATTAAAGAAAGTGCCTCCGATATTATTCAACGCCTGCGTTGGATCTTCATCAACATCAATCTCACCATCATTAGTCTTATTATAATTATATAAGTTTCTAAGTTGCGGCCCGAGTGTTACGTTTAGACCTTCTTCAATACCACTTAACCATGGAGTACCAGAAACATCTGAATATGTAATAGTACCTCCAATAGCACCATTAGTGTCATCTGCTTTCTCACCTACCACATCATCCTGAGATACTGTTATAGAGAATCCATATTTAGAAATTAATTGCTCATTAGCAGCTTCTATCGTTGCATCCGAAAATACCTCCTCTTGAGTAGCAACATTCGTCATTTTCCAAGTGGCACCTTCAGCAAGACCACATTCAGCATTTTCATAGACTCCGTCTATCTCTAAGATAAACTCACCATCTACTGCCTCAAGCGGATTGTAGATAGATACTTTAACCGGTCCAGCACCTTCTTTATATTCAATCTCACCATTCGTAGTACCATCTAATATAGCATCATACATACGATCAGCTACATCCAAAAACGTAGAACCTACACCTTGACCACTTAATCTAGTGACTACAGGGCCTTGTCCATATTCAGAATTTAGATTTTCATATACAATCGGTCTTGGTATTGCCGTATAAGTTGAGATGTTTCCTCTTCCTTGTAAATAAGGCTTTCTTTGACCTAATCCTGTTGCTGATGAAAACTCCTCGTACTCATTATAAGCATAAGCAAGTACCGTAAAGTAATATGGCGTATGATTGACTAATTTAGTATCATTAAAGGCATCTTTAGTAATTTGAAAAGTATTCTTTATACCAGTATTAGCGCCTTCTACTACTAAGTCAGCAGACCATAACTGATTACCACTTAATGGATCAATATCTGCAGACCAGTTGTATAGTGTAGAAACATCATTCTTGATATCTACTTGACCAACAATACGTGCTTTCTCAACATCATCATACTCTTGTGCTGTAACGCTAGCTGATATTAATTGTAATATTTGGTAACCTTCAAATACATACGTACTATCTTCTGTACCAGGAGGAGCTAGTAAATCAGCCTCTTCATATTCCTCAAACTTGTTGTTTGATCTATTAGAATCATTTGTAAGTATTAAGATTATTTCCTTATCCAGCTCTACTAAACACATATCTGGTGCATCAGGACCATCTGTAATGTCAAAACAATTATCAAATAATGCTTGAGCTAAATCATCTGCATTTTGTAACTTAGAAAAATCTGGACATGGATAATCTACATTAGGTACCCAGACTACTCCTACGATCAATTCATTAACAGCTTGTGGTTGTAGTAATAAAGGACCAGTTGCTTGTAATGTTCTTCTATCACCGAATGGTAGATCCGCAGTACACATAGACCATCCTGCATCATTATTAGGTACATCTGGGAATACATATTTTACTGTATCCGTAGATCCAATATTATAACCATTACCACCAAAAGTCAATGCTGTACCATCTCTCCAAGTACCCAACAAGTAGTTATAATACTGCTGTGCAATAGCTGCATCAGTAGTTGCTTCTGGAGGATCACCAACACCACCATTATTCATATAAATGAATGATGTCATACCTTCTTCTAAGAATGTATCAATCTCACCTACAAATCCTGCTGGAGGAGTAACAAACTCACCAAATTCATTGATCAACTTAGGACTCAATGGCCCTCTAAAGTAATCAACACCTAACATCGGTACTTCATCCTGGTATGTATTGACACCACCTGGACAAGTAATACCTACATCACCATCTAAAGCATCTTCATTATATACAATTGCCATTGATCTCTCAACATCACAACCGATATAATCATCAGAATAACATCCTAAATCTGGATCAACCCACATCGCAAAGTAACAATCTTGGATATCTGTAGTTGCTCTGTTGATCAATTTGTACCTCTGAAAGGTCATATCATTAATTTCATCATTCGTCGCATATGAAAATGCTTGAACTTGAACTTCCATTTTGATAGGCTGTCCTTGCGTCTCAGAGTGAACACCACCCGCATCATTATAAATCCAGAAAATCATTTCATCTGGAACTAACTCAGTAGCAGCTTCTCTTGTTTCTGGCTCACAACCTCTGATATCAATGATCGGAAAATCTCCAACACATGGATCATATATACCATCTTGATCTTCATCCCAGAATGCACCTAGACCTTGTCCTGTATTAGGTAATTCAAACTCATACTTCTCTAAAAAGTATGGATTACCCTTACCTGGCCAATATCTCATATCTAGACCTACAGAGTCGCAAGTGAAAGTACCTGCATCAAATGCATCAATTGCAAGGTTTACATCTTCACCTAATACAGTAAAGAAACGATCCCAATCTTCACAGATTGGCTTATCAGTACCACCTGTCTCTGGATCTAGTGGTCCAGTATAAAAGTCATTTGAGGTACTATTTCTATAAGTAATACCAGCCAACTTTAAGTTACCAGAAGGATCGGTACCACCTATCCATACACCACCAGCAAATATAGAGGATATCTCTAGATCACCAGGAGCTGGCTTTGGTACGATATATTTTCCATCAGATAAATCCCACCATACATCACCACCTGTATTCAGTCTGGCACGTACATTATTAATCTGTTGATCTATCTGCCTTGTACCTGGCTGACAGTCCTCCCTTAATGATACTTGAGTATCCTGGGTAGGCATATTGTTTTTTCTATTCGGATCAATGTGACCGTAAGCAAATTCTGCTACGAAGCACAGTATGATCATTGGAATTAAAACTTTCAATTTATACATAGTTATAAATTTTTTTTTTGATTGTTTTTAAAATCCGAAAATTGCACCGATATAAATTCTTCTTGGTCTAGTGTAGTTACCAGGAGCAAGTACTCTCCACTGATATGATGCTAAGAAAGCATCTACGTCTTTACCAATCTGCTCAATCTGTGATAATCTATCTTGTCCAAAAGTAGATACCAAGTATCCATCACTATCTGCATCGCCTGTTACAGCATATACACCAACAACATTTCTGATATCTAATAAATTTTCTACTCTTAAGTATACATTACAGTTCAAACTTCTCTTAGCATCTTCTGTAAACTTGATACTGAAGTCTTTATCAATTCTCATATCTACATCAAACTGCCAAGGCAATCTAGCTCCATTAATAGATCCTAAATATCCATTTGCTTGTGGGTTAGATGCAACCGATGCTGGAGTACTTAATCTAGTGTAAGGTCTTCCAGATACTGAAGTAACAATAAAGTTAACACCAGTATTAGCAAAAATATCTTTACCTGCTATTTTCGGTCCTGTATATCTCTTACCATTAGAGTATCTGTAATCTATTGTCGCGGCGATTCTGTGTCTCTCATCATATGAGAACGGTAGTAAATTTCTAATACTTCCTCTCGTACTTACACCACCTGATGCATTCAGATCTGATCCTGTACCATTTGCAAAACTCAAGGTATAGTTAGCACTTAGCTCTAGGTTATTCATTCTACGTCTATCGTAAGTGAATGAGAAACCTTTAACTGTACCGAAATCAATATTACCTGTAGATTCATATTGGTTAACTGGTGATGGCACGAATGTATAGTACCTTCTCTGGATCATATCACGTAATTCCTTGTAATATGCAGAAACCTTTAATGCTGAATTTTGAGTTATTTTTTGTTGGAACCCAACTTCATAATCAATCGTCTTCTCTGGCTTTAGATTAGGATTATTCAAAGGAGTCCTGTCTGGATTTTCGAAATAATAATAATCTAATGCTGTTGCAATTGCACCTGATGGTGGTCTTTGAACTAAGATATCATAGTGAGCAAAAAAGTTAGCATCTTCTGATATAGGGAATGAGAATGCTAATCTTGGCATAATATTGATCTGTGGATCATAATCATCAAATGATGAATCCGGATCAAAATCGTCAGCTTTAATATTCAATACTCTTCCTGAGTCTCTTCCTTTATATGAAGGATATACAATACCTCCATTAAACAATACATTACCATTACTCACAGCTGTACCGTTAGGTAAAAACCACTCATCACCTTTTCTGTATCCAACTACACTATTAGATTCTTCGCCACCTACATAAACTGCGAAATCATCACCTACTCCACCTGGCTGCTCGCCGCCTACTCTACCAAAGAAATCTTTTGCGTTTTCTATCTCATATAGAGAATAGTTATCTTTTAAGACTTTAGTATTGGCATCGTAATAATCCAATCTCACACCCAATCTAAAGATTACGTCTTTGTATTGAAACTTGTCTTGAATATAAGCTCCACCGTATATTGGTGAAAATGGTGCTACCTCAAATGTTCTTCTACCGTTTTCATCTCTTTTAGTAAAGAAATCGTCAAACGTTACTGTACCTGGTGTTTTATTACCTAAATAATCATAACCTCTATATGAGATCAACTCTTGATCATTAAGCTCACCTGCTGAGAACATATCTAATGATAAGTCACCTGGATTTAATCCATCAACATTAACATATTCATTCAAGCTTTGATTAGATACTTTTCTTACTTCTTCTACAAATTGCCCAACGTTATTAGGATCTAATAATGTTTGATACTGGTTGAAAGTTAAAGTTTGACCTAAAACTACATCATCAAATTGACCAATAATTGTATTGGTATCTACTCCGATGATATGACTATTTCCTAATTGTCTTGCTAGCGTCCATAAGTCTCTCGGTGCTACCACATAATTTCTTGTGGTTCTTTGCTCATATACAAATCCTATCTGAATACTATGCTTAGATTTTTCTGATCCTCCTGGTAAGAAATCAAATCCTGCAGATACATTAGCACTGTATCTATCTTCTTCATCCTTAGAAAATCTATTGTATACTTGACCTGGACTTGAGTATAAACCCCAAGAAGATGACAAGTTAGGATCTAAAAACCCATTGATATTGTTGTACTTTGCTAATACTGGATTTATGGATTGATCTCCTGCAAATTCTCCATCTACTTGTGCATAACCTTGATGATCAGCAAAAAGTCCTGATCCAGGAAATACCTCTACAGCATCTCCACCCCAGTTAGCCGGATCTGTAAGAATTTGGGCATCTGCATCCCACTGTCTAGCCTGGTTACCATAATATCCGTAGTCAAACAGACGATCCTGATGTCTTAGATCTTCAGTTCTATTTCTATCTCTTTCATATCCTCCTTGTAGGATGTAGTAGAAGTTTCTAACTGTAGACAGCTTTTGTGCCTCTCCATCTTTAGATGCAGCTCCCGCTCCTTGAGTGCCTATTCTATGCTTTAGTTTAAGATTTACTCTATAACCGGTATTGTAGTTAAATGGATTATTTCTCCAGTTTAATAAAGCCCATGCTCCAGATGGTATTACTTGATCTTTACTATCAAAGTAACTTCCTGATAACGATACATCCAAGTTTTTAGCCAATCTAGCATCTATCTTTCCCGTAAGGTTAAGATCTGTCAATGATTGATTAGGTCTTGTATCTATAGCACTAGGAATATCTCCTGAGTTTAAAGCCTCACCACCTGGTAGTTCAACACCACTTAAAAAAGTAGTAGGATTTTCTTCCAATCTGTCGATTACTTCCTCACTTGCTCTGTATACCCCAAATGCTGCAGGTGCATCATCTTCGATATTTCTATACTGACCTGAGACTCTAAAACCAAGAACTGATTTTCCTTCTTTGTTTTTTAATATTGGTCCACTCAAACTACCCGCAACTAGGTTATAACCTGCTGCATCTAGGTATTCTGAAGTCTCAACCTCAAGTGCTGCTGAGTATTGCTGAGATGGCCCCTTAGTTGTAAGTGATATAATACCACCTGTAACGTCACCATACTTAGCTTCGATACCACCATTGATTACTTGTAGTTGTTCGATCTCTGTCTGAGGAACAAGACCAATAACTCTCATACCATCAATAAAGTAGTTGGTTGCATCTGGTCTAGACCCTCTCATAGAGATGTCTCCACCTTCATCAGCTGATAATCCTGCTGATGTTGC
>CALDEO010000238.1 GCA_937942465.1 uncultured Saprospiraceae bacterium | reverse complement strand
CTTACCTTTCTCCGTTTGTAAGAAATATGCTGCTCCGGCTCCTGCTGCTAATCCCATAAAAAATCCTTTCATTAAATTATCGGTGTTCATGTTATATGTTTTTAAGTTATTGTATCAATATGATATTCACTAGTAAGAGATGATCAGTTGTGTAGATGTTCGAGACGTATATGTGATTTGTTAATTTTATTTGGACTTTTAGTCAGAGTATGGTGTTTTCGTAGCTTGGCAATGATTTCCATACATATGATATTAGACATTTTAGTTTTTGATAAACTATATGGATGTTGATATGGTTATTCATGTTTGATATATCTTTGCCACAGCAATAGAACGTAAAGTAAGTTATGACAATAAATAGTGCGGAAGAGCTCCAGGGGATGCAAGCAATAAGTGAAGCAGTAGCAGTCACGCTGCTCAAGATGAAGGAATATGCCGAAATCGGTATGAGCTGTAAAGAGTTAGATGAGTATGGAGCTAAGATCTTAAAGAGTTTCAAAGCGAAGTCAGCACCTAAGTTGACCTATGATTTTCCTGGTTATACGTGTATATGTGTAGGCAAGGAGGTGGCGCATGGTATCCCATCGAAGAAGAAAGTATTGAAAAATGGTGATCTTGTAAATATAGATGTATCAGCAGAGCTTAGCGGGTTTTGGTCTGATAACGGAGGATCATTTGTACTAGGCGAGGATATCAATAACCACATGCCGCTTGTACGTGCCTCTCAGCAACTATTGAGAGCTGCATTGGATGAGATTACCGATGGTTTTAGGATTTCTCATATGGGTCGCATTGTCGAACAAGGAGCAAAGAAGCTTAATTATACAGTGATTAAAAATCTCGCTGGGCATGGAGTGGGGCGGAGTCTGCATGAGCAACCTGATAATATACTTAACTACGAGGATCGTTGGAATCGTAAGAAATTTAAGAAGGATATGGTAGTTGCGGTAGAAACGTTTATAGCTACTCGTAGCACGATTGCAGAGTCGCTAGACGACGGTTGGACCCTTGTCGGGAATAAAGGAGGCTACGTCACACAGCATGAGCATACCATACTCATTACAGATGGAAAACCTATATTACTTACGGAGATGAATGGTGTTTTTGATTTTTAAGAAATTTCTAAAAATATCAGCTAATCATGATCGTAAATAGTATAATGAGTACCTTACAAAAGATCTTTCATTAAAGTAAGCATTGATTACGCTAGATATGAGTAATAATTTTGGTAAAAATTTGAAATTCCTTAGAAGGTTAGCTGGATTCACTCAGACTCAACTTGCCGATGTATTTGGGATTAAGAGAAATAACATTTCTTCCTACGAGTCAGGGTTTGCAGAGCCTAAGCTAGTTTTATTAATGAGATTTGCTGAGTACTTTGATGTTGAGATGAGTCAGCTTTTAGAAGAGTCAATGGAGAGTAGTAGTCCTGACTTATCTGCTGTAGAAAATGAAGCTGTAGAGAAAAACACTACACTCAAGTTCGATATGAAACAGTATCTACATACCACCAATGAAGGTCAAAAAATATTGGATGGATTTGCAGCCTTTCATTCTATGCAAGACAATGAACCGGGTACATTGAACTCCAATGTAGAGGTAGATCGGTTATTGAAAATACTGAATGCGCTACTATCTAATAACTGGAACCTTCTCAATGCATTACAGCAAATACATAAACCAACAGCTTAGTTTTAATACTAAGACTCGGTTGCTTTTGGCTTTGATTACTTTTAAAATAAAAATCGCATCAACCCACTTGTTATAAAGTGAATGATGCGATTTTATATATTGGGATTCTTTTTAGTCTATGGAGCTGTTAACAACTCGCTTAATGACTAATTCTATTATTACCGTTTATACATTATGCTGTAAGTACGGGGTCGTACTCTAGTGCTGCTGCAACAGATCTGATTGTAGATAATTGATTGCTTAATAATTGGATTGTAGACTTAGGAGTAGATGGGCGGGTAGAGAGCTCTTCATATGATTCTATAGCGCTTTCCTCTCCTCTTATACACTCTTCTATTACAACTTCATCTGTCTGGTCTGTGATGTCAGACTTAAATTGTAACCAGGTCCTATGTAGTCCTCCTGCGATGCTACCACTATCTACAGGTTCTCCTCCCAGTAAGGTGATTTCATTTCTTAAATCTATAATAAATTGAGCCCTTTGAGATTCCAGTTTGTGGAATGCCTTCTTGAGTCTTATGCTATCTGTAGCATTATATACTTCATGGTAGCCATCTTTTGCATCAAAGGCTCTAGTTAATACTTCGTTTAAGTCATCTATTAATTTATTTCGGTCGTTCATGTATTATATATTTTAGGGTTAGTTAATGTCTTTTTGTTATCCAGTATGATTCCTTGCAATCCCGTACGTGATCATATCATCAGCAGGCTGTTGATTGCCGTTGATAAAGTGAACTTTGGCTCCGATACTATCTGAGGCCATGATGATATCATCTATTTTTCTGATTGCCTCGGTACCGTTTTTGATAAATGTTTCTATGACATACAATTCTTTTAAGTTTCCTTGGGCTATTGCAAGACTGATGTCGTCATTAGATGTAAGTGCTAGACCTTCTGGTCTTCGTTGTTTATAAACCTCCATATTACGGTCTGCAAGAAGCGAATTGAAGTGCATGATCCAGTCCTTCACTCTGTTGTGTAAGTCTGAGTTTGATTCATCATTAATGGTATCTTCCTTAGTAACTAAAAATATGGGCTTATAGTCCATATGGCTGCTAAGTGATTCCAACGAGAATTCGTTAGCTGTTATTAATAAGGGAGTTGAGTTGTATTTAGAATATCCTAAATCATCACTTATGAGATTCTCTATCACCTGAGTAAACCACTTTTTATCGGGTTCTATTTGCCCTATGTTTATACTACTTTTCTGTATACTTCTAAGTCTTATTATTTTGTAATTGTTACACTCATAAAGATGTACAGCATTAGGAGTTAGATCTATTAGATAAAACCGTCCTTGCTTTTTATAATACTTGAGCAACGGACTCAGTATGAAGTGTTCATCTAGAAATTCTAAGTTGGCCGATTTAGAAGATAATACGAGATACTTAGAAAAATCAAATGAGATAAACATACATAGCGACTCCGAAAGGTTGCTCCATAACTCTTTATTGTTCAGTAAGTTGATTGCAGGTTTCATCAGTTTATTGATTACTCGATCTGGAGTATTCAACAACTCTAATTTCTTAAAGATTTTGTTGCAAGCTTGTTTCCACCTTATTTTCTCGGCTTTGCCGTTACTAGTAGAGCTAGTGTTGATATAAATACTTACACAAGTATCATCATCTACATCTCTAAGCTCATCTAAATCTCTTTTGCTGACTATCATACTATTGTATTATATCTGTATGACTAGACAACTATTTATAAAGTTCGATAGGGTTGTAATATTATTAGGACAAAGGAAAAATATAAATGAAAATGCCCCGGATCAATACAATTGATGCCAGGGCCTCTTCATAAAATGCTTCTTTGCTGAAAGCTATATTTTAACTTGATCCACTTTGGATCTACTTTTAGTTTTCTATTTCACTAGTACTTTTTTTCGTTTTCAATTGTGCAATGAGGCTACTTTCGATAGCACTATCCATTTGCAATGTTCTTATTGGGAATGGGATATTGATATCATTATCATCAAACAATTTCTTGATAACCATGATGGCTTCACTTTTAGCTTCGAGTAGTGATAATTTAGCTTTAGCCTCTACCCAAAACCGGATCTGGAAATCTATAGAACTACCACCAAACTCTTTGTAATGAAACTCTACTGACTCACCAGGTTTCTGAGGAAAATGCTTGGCTATCGACTTTACTGATATCTCTTTGACGTGGGCAAGATCACTTTCGTATCCAACACCACAGTCTATACTTGTTCTTATTCTTTTGGTCAATCCAAAGTTTTTGAATGGGTTTTCTACTACTAACTTATTTGGTATAATGACCACATTATTATCTGGTTCTTTGAGTTTGACATTACGTAAGTTGATCTCCTCTATTGTCCCAGAGTAGCCATTCGTCTGTACAAAGTCTCCGATGTTCATCACATCTTTTACCGCAAGGTATATCCCTGAGAATGTATTGGCAAGTGTACCTTGAAGTGCAAGACCTATTGCAAGACCAGCCACACCAGCACCAGCAAGTAAAGACTTAAGGACGGTGTCAAGATTAAGGATACCTAAAGCAAGAAATAGACCCATAGCCACAACGATTATAGACAATACGGTAGATATGAGATTTTTAATAGACTCTTGACTTATAAATTTTGACAGCGGTCTACTCAACCATTGTTTCATACGTTGAGATATCCAGAATGCTAGCGAAAACACTAAGATTGCAATGATCGCATTTGGTAGATTTGTTATTAATAAATCTAACCACGATCCTAATCGATCGCTTACCTTATCCCATGATGATTGAATACTTTCGTCCATTATACTTATTTCGTTTAGTTGTAAGTAGGACGGAGCTATTTATACAATTGTTCGGTTTGGGGGGATTGTTCTTGTTTACATAAGTGATTATGGACAGT
>CALDEO010000237.1 GCA_937942465.1 uncultured Saprospiraceae bacterium | reverse complement strand
CTAAGCTTGTATAATAACTCGAGATGTTACTCTTAGAAGTTTCTACTCTCTTTAAAAGCAATATTGAGCTCTTTGAAGTCTAGCTTTCCTTGAGCAGCTTTGAGGTAATCTAGTACCACAAGCGCTTTATTTAATCTAGTGTCAGAGGTCTTGGGCTTACCAATAATGTACAATAAGCTCCGTTGTTTACCCTTGGTCAAAGAATGAAAACAAGCATTGCCCTCTGGGTCCTGCTGCATAAGCACGGCCATCTCTTCTGGCATAGGCATTCCGTACTCACTCTCATCTTTGGACACCGTGACTGTTGCTATTGCGCCTTCCTTGAGATCATATTTTTTCTGTACCTCCTTATTGAATATGATAAAGCTACCACCCTGACCGTCAGGCATCAAGGCCTTATGCATTGGTTCACTTCCATTTAATGTTATTAAAAATCGAGTGGTTCCGTCTTTTAATAAATCTTGCGATATACCAAGTGGCACTGCGACTTGACGTCCCCATATAGGTCCATCAGAGTGAGAAACTACCGTTGTGAAAGTGAACATACGAAATGGTTTATTCAGAGATCAATTTAGTCAATTCAACTATGAAATGAAGATAATAACTTTAAAAGTGATTATCATATCCATATCGAATTACTATCTTCGTTAGGATGATTATTAGCAAGATAAAAAGTGCTATTCGTTTAGCAAAGAATATTCGTACTACTGGAGCTGTCAATCAGACAAGCCGTAGATGTGAAATAGAAATCTGCGCTAAGATCAGTAATCAACCGAATATGGTCTATGCCGAGTATGGTGCTGGACCAGGCAATATCACTCGAGAGATATTGAGCAGGTTACATGAGACTTCAAAACTATATACATTTGAGGTCAATAAGGATTTTTGCGAACGCCTAATAGCTGAAATCGATGACCCTAGACTGCATGTGGTCAATGACTCGGCGAGTAATATCTCAACTCATATAGCAAATCCTGTCGATGCCATTGTATCCTCACTACCGCTTACGATTATCCCAAAAGACATTAGATTAGATATCATACATAATGCCTACCATTATTTAAAACAAGGAGGCCATTTTTCTCAAATAATGTATAGTACCTACCTCAAGGGCATATTGTACGACCAATTTGACATTATCACTCGTAAAAAACTGCTTAGCTTTCCTATTGAGAATATCTTTCATTGCCAAAAAACATAACATCATTCTTATAGCCCTGACTAGAATACTCTTTTGCAAAGAGTTACTTCTACGATTTGTGTAGCTGCAATTTTATAACAATTATAACAGAGTATAATACTAAGGACTCCCTTGCACATTGATGTAAATCTGTATTCTATAGTTGCCCCACAACAAGATGAATACCTGTATGAGTATAATCGGTCTGCTCTCTTCTGACAATCAACAATCTAATGCTTAATGCGCTAACTCATCTACATCAGAGGCCCAAATAAAAAAAGTCCAAATCTATATGATTTGAACTTTCATTAACCCAATTTTGTAGTTATAGGTTTTCAATAAAAAGGTAACATTAGGATAAAAGACATCTTGAATATTAGATATACATTTATCACAGAATGTAATTTTTTACTCTTTCTTATATCATTATGCACTATTGAAATAGTACATGATTATTAATCTGATTAAAACTTAATCAACTTCTCTCTGTATATATCATCTCCAATACGTACAATGACAATGTTTAATCCTGATTGTAGGATATTTTCTGGAATGTAAAAGATATTATTATCAGAGCTACCAGTTCCTTCTTGGACTACATGCACGAGTTTTTTGCTATCTACTGTTTGAATCCAAATATGAACTGGCTCATTTTTTAATCTTGGCAACTCTACATAAGCTCCAGTATTGGATGGATTAGGATACAACCTAATGTCGGACTCTTTATTTCCTTTATTACAATGCACACTCTTAACTTCACTAAAAATCACCTTCCCATCAAGGTCAAAAGTTTTTAATCGGTAGTAATACCTATTTCCTGCCTCAATATCATGATCTGTAAATTCATAATCCTCCAAATCAGAGCCATGACTTATATCAGAGTACACTGTTGAGAAAAAAGTATTTTGATCTGATCTCCGTTGAACTTCTACATGTTCTAAATCAAACGAACTAGAAATTGTAAAGTTACATTGAACGTCTTTGTTATCTATATTCTCGACAGTGAAACTTTCTATTATTACAGGTACCGTACTATTCTGACTTGTTTGACTAAAGAAACAAACTTCTTGTATACCTCCAGATGCACTACTTATGGTTTGTATTTGCACCACATAGTCTTCTCCAATGGTAAGCCCAGATATCATCTGTGCCGCTCCATTTTGCAAGTAAAAACCACAACCTTTTTCAGTACCGCCACAAGACTCATATACTCCATACCTAGCAAATGATCCCGGTAAGTTTCCTAAAAACATACTGACGGTCGTATTATTTGCAGTAAAGGTATACCATAGATCCACGTATCCAGAAATAGAACATGAAGGCACTGTACCTGAAACTGTTTGGTTAGCTGTTTGATTTTCTGTCAAAACACAAGAGGCCTGTGTAATAGGGACAAAGGTCGCGTTGACACAATTATCATTTGGAGGTGGAATACAGTCATGGGATACGGTCGCGTTCGTTTGATTATTAGATCCGGTAGCACATGCTAAATCTGAGCTTAAAATATTAGCTGATAAGGTAATTGTAGTAGCATCACCTGGTTCAATAATAAGATTAAATGTAAGGGTACCGTTAGTGGCAGTGTAAATAGGTGGGTCTGTATCAAAATCAGCGCCACCGCTTGCTGACATAAATACAGAACCAGAAAATGCACAATCAAATGTGGCCGTAACAACGGTCGTACCACATGAAAGCGTGGAAGGACTGTACGAAACGCTTAAAGCGTTTAATGAAAACATAGCACAGCACAGGACGAATGAAAACAACAACTTTCTCATTATCAATAATTTTTGACTTTATTAAATACATGATATCTCAGGATAACAAATCCTTGATCATAATAATCTTCTCAGAATGGTGTCAAAAAGGTAATAGAAGGAATAACTAAATTTAGAACACACCTTTATTTGAAATCTATTCACTATTATAACCCTTTATAATGTCTAAGTTAGATCAAAAACCCTGCCTTTTCTACTGAAAACATACATATAAATGACAAATAGGTGCCAAATAGAGCTTAAAACCCCCATTTTATTACATTAAATAAAATTTAAATATGTTTTATTTTTTTCACCCCAAAAGCAATTTATTGCAAGAGTACGTTCGATTGGCAACTCAAACTCTTTCAATATTAGTATTTTTAAAAACAAAAAAAGGCCTGGACTTAACGTCCAGACCTTCACAATTACACCCTTCAAAGTATCTCTTTTAGATGTACCCTACTACATCTTATGCAATTTGTATTATTTTTTTAATATAATCAATCGTTTAGTCATAATTTCTTTGTCAATTAACATTAAATACGCTATTAACGCCATTTAAAGCACTTTTACCTTACTTAACACTTTACAAACAGCAATTTCCAGTGATTAACTCACAATGCAGTCCATTATGAAATTAAATTCACAATTCCAAATACTTATCTGCACATTGCCTATCTAATTCGAACCAAGATATACATTAATTAAGCCTACGTCTTGATTATTGCATATCTAAATACCAAAGTCTCCACATTGTTGTTTGCCGCTATTAGTTATGTCACCAAAAAAAATCACCCATCAATACAAGCTATTTACAAGCTATTTACAAGCTGAAGCTACCGCTACCACTTTCAAAAAAATCAAAATATCGGGAATCATAGTTATTCAAAGTAGTAAAAGCATGGATAGCTACTTTACCGATTTCTACAAAATCCGAATCATCACCAAGACTTCACTAAAGCACAAAGTGCCTTGTATTAATTTAATCAAGCGTGCTGAATTCTAATAAACTAAAAGTACTTCTACCCCTCTCCTCAAAACAAAATAAATCTAAAACAGTAGGTTGGAAACGAATCCATTATTGGTATTAGATATGGAGTCGCTCGGAACAAAACAATACATCCTCACTATAAATGGTCCACATGAGCCGTTGATATCACTATCCATATCTTTATTTACGACTTATGATCTCAAATCTCGCCGTGGCATAAGTAGTTAAGCTCATAACTACCCAAAATCCTCTGGCAACCAATATTCGCCTATACTTCAATTGCTTATTTGACTTAGTACGTATCAACTAATAATTTTAATTCATTGATATATACAGTCTCGGAACTCTAGAACAGAATCAAGAACAATGTAAAAATACTAACAAAAAAGGGGACATTATTAAAAACGTACTAAACGCTAAGACAATGTATAAACACACATGATATCAATGTACTATGCAATATCAAAGTATTCAATCTATTGAACAATGAATACCTCCAGTAATCTAACGTCAAGCACAATAACATATAAGTCCATGATAAAGGACCACAAAATAGTATGAAAAATAAAAAGCCCGCAATATCTCACCATTGCGGGCCCGTATTCTTTGGTTATCTATCGTCTCAGGTTGAGTGAGGTCATCTATAACCGAATACTTAAAAAAGGATCTTCACAAATTTATAAAATATATATGATTTATTAAAATATATTTTTAATGAAATATATTTCATTAAATCATTGCATATAATTAATACAATGCTATCTTTGCGGTCTCTTAAAAGAAAAGAGACAAACCTACTGGAGACGTGGGTGAGTGGCTGAAACCAACGGTTTGCTAAATCGTCGTACTTGGAAACAGGTACCGGGGGTTCGAATCCCTCCGTCTCCGCATAGTAATTTGAAATCGTAAATTTAGTTCGGGGCGTAGCGCAGCCCGGTTAGCGCACCTGCTTTGGGAGCAGGGGGTCGCAGGTTCGAATCCTGCCGCCCCGACCATGTAAACTATTGGTTTACAAACGATTATAAAGAGTCACAAATTCATTTTTGTGGCTCTTTTTTTTTTGTTTAAGCTATAGTATATGTAAAACATTGTACCGATTGGGAAGATGTCGCTTGAATGGGATTGAATGAAACATTGAGATGGGTTAAAACCAACCACTTAAATAAAACGTCCCTTCAGGACTTTTAGGGATACGATCAGGTAATAATAATCTATCTCGTTGTACAATTAGGATTGATTTAAACCTGCTTTTGAGTTAGAATGTCTCTTCCATGAGTTCTAAAAATTCAAATAATCTATAGTACTAGAAGCTCACAAATCTGTATTATGAGCATATGGCAAATAAAAAGCGACCTAGCAATATCACGTAAAAAGTTGTGATACACTAAGTCGCAAGGGCTCAATTCTTTGGTAATCTTATTCGTAATGAGGTAGCACTCGTTATATTTTAACCCGTTTATTTTAAATATACGAATATAAATAATTTTCTACAGCATTATTTACCCTCCAAGTTGACCGCCTCCACTCTGACCGCCTCCTTGCCCATCGCCTTGTTTAGTATCTGTATTTTTAATTTTACTCTTTCTTTCTTTGAAATCCACTTTACCAAACTTGTATCTAACATTGATACCTAAAGATCTAAAGGGGACTCCGTAGCTATACTCTTGAACAAAATCAGGCCCTTCAAGTCTTGAATCAAAATATTTGAAGTTATTAAATGGTTCTATGACTCTAATTCCCAGGCTCAACTTACCCAGATCCTTCCTTACACCAAAACCCCAAATAGAGAACGAAGGGTTCTCACCTTGTAACGTAGCTTGTGGAGATCTAAAAAAGCCAAAGAAATCTGCTTTTAAAGTACCCGTGATACTATAGTCTCCATTAAAAAAGATGTCATAAAGTAAATCCTCTCGCTCAAGGTCTACCCCATTGATCTTACCTGTTGCATTATAGGTGTATACGTTACCTCCACCTCTGATGGTAAATTTATTAATTGTCTTAGTCGCAAATAGATTAAGGCCTATTGATTTATTGACACCAACGTTATCAAATGAGTTAACAGAAACTCCATTTTCATCTAATGTCAAAATACTCTCTATGACAGCATCTGTATATTTATAAAAGCTTGACGCAAATATAGTTACTCCTTTGATTGTGATATTATAAGACATCTCCACTTGATGAACAAGCTCAGGATCTATCTGTGGGTTACCTATTGTTCTATTGAATTGATCGGTGTTATTGTTGAATGGGTTTATATAAAATAATGTTGGTCGTTGTATTCTCTTAGAGTATGAAAGTTTTAATGTTCTAAAGTTTTTGAAACTCCGACTTATAGTGACATTAGGTAACCAGTTATCATATTCATTGGTAAATGGTAATGCCTCGCCCTCTAAAAACTGTCCACCAATCTTTGTTCGTTCGTATCGTACTCCTGTAATAAATGAATATTTCTTAGCCAATATAAAACTCAATGATGCATAGCCTGCAACCACATCTTGATCATAATCAAATACATTGGTCAATGCAGGGACTTCTTGATATGTATTATCAGCTCCTCTTATACTATTGGTATAATCACTAGTTATATTCCTGATTACAGCCTTGGCACCTGTCTCTAATTTAAAAGACTTAGGCAATGGCTGTGTATAATCCACTTGTACTGTAGTCTCTACATTGTCTCCATCATTATAAATCTGCGCATCACGATTAAATGCTTCAATCTCGTGAGTCTCTACAACCTCAGAGTTTTGGTTATTGTCTCCTTTGGATAGTTGCACTGCAAACACTAACTCTCTATCGTCATCTTCAGCCCACTTCTTAGTAAAATCGGTATTCCAATCATAGCCTCCAAATAGGTTATCACCGTTATTGACTCGGGTAAATGCGTTATAGAAACCCAAATTAGCATCACTGATCTCACTATTAGTCGTACCATCGAAGTCAAAACCAAATCCTCGATACGTTATCGAAGTATTGATCGCATTGTATGCATTGAAATCATAAAACATACTCGCAGAGCCACTCGCCCCGAGTCTTGAAGTATTCTGAAGTCCATTCGTTCGATAGAAATTATCAGTTGGATTAAGAATTGATTTTCGATCAAAACTGACCTCTGCATCTGCCGGAATAGAATAAAATAAGCCAAGATTGGAGCTAAACCCCAATCTCCCTTTACCAGCATTCAATCCAATGTTAAGACTATTTTGTCTCGTACCTACAGAAGCATTTACATTACCAGAAACCCCTTCAATATTCTCTCTTTTGGTGATAATATTAATGATACCAGCACTCCCCTCCCCGTCATACTTAGCAGATGGTGAAGTAATAACTTCTACTTTTTTGATCTGATCAGCTGGAAACATTTTAAGGGCATCAGCAACATTGCTAGAAAACATACCTGAGGGCTTGCCATTAATGAGAATCCTAACGTTTTGCGATCCTCTCAGCGAGACGTTACCATCTACATCAACACTCAGCAATGGCACCTTACGTAATGCATCTGTAGCATCTCCCCCTGCAATACTTGCATCCTGCTCCACATTATAGACTAATCGATCAACTTTGTTTTCTATCAGAGCTCTATCACCAGTAATCTCCACTTGATCCAACAACACCTGATCTGATATTAAAAAGACCGTCTCCATGTCATAATCAGGATCTTTAAGAGTGAGCTCTACATCTCTTACTACCCGCTCTTCATAACCTAAGAAGGATGCATAGACATCGTACTTCCCCGTTTTAACATTATCAAATTTAAACTTTCCATTATCTTCAGATAAGATTCCATCCTTACTCTTGTCCTTACCTGCTTTCTTTAAAACAATAGTTGCATAAGCTACTGGTTGGCCAGTAATGGAGTCAATAAGTGTCCCTGTAATCTTGCCTTTAAGTGTCTTACCACCCATATTGCCCCAAGGCATCTGAGCAAACGATAAAGAGGAACATATAAGAATAAATACAAAAGTCTGAATAGCTTTCATTGCAGCAGTTTAGTTGGATTCGATAATTTATAATACAAAGAAAAGCTTAAGCAATTAAAAAACTAAATCCGATCGATAAGTAGGATCAATTATTATACGAATTGAGAAAAATCAAACAAAAACAGGAACAAAGCATTTGCTCCAAACAAAATAGCACTATTAAAATAACTCATTATGAGTCAACACATTAAGAGATACTGATACTATAATTATAGCTTTTAGAATCACCACTATTTGCTTTTTTCGGCACTGTCTGAGTGATCGTATACTTTACTTGGGATTTAATGTTAGGCAACACCACTGGCGGTGCCACAGGTGCAACCGCTTTAGTTTTAACAACTTCTTTCTTATTAAATTTAAAATGAATTTGGATTGATTTAGTAAATTTTATTCTCCTTCTATATGGAATATTGGGCACTTCAAATTTCAACAAATTGATCAACCTTATAGCCTCCTCATCACAGCCATGACCTAAGCCTGACTTGATATATACTTTCATAACATTGCCTTTATAGTCAATATCATACTTAGCAAATACAGTCCCTTGTATATCGTTATCAACGGCCTTTTTGGGGTATTTAAGTTGAGTAGTTATGAAATCTGACAACGCCTTATTACCCCCCGGATAGACAGGTTTCTTTACAAATTTATGTTCCTTTGTTTCCTTCTTAGCCACTAGTTTATGCTATTATTTGTCTTAAATTCTTTCAAGTTTATAGCGGTTACGAATGTTTCATCTGCATTGGTCAATACTGCCTCGAGGGTAGAAAGATACCCTTTGGCCTTTTTATTCATACCAAGTGCATGCGTAGCACTTAATGCCTGATATAGAAAAGCATGATTGTGAGGATCTATCTCTAGTACTTTCTCTGCATAGTCTAGACACTTCTGAGGTTGGTCGCCCAACATATATATTTCACATAACATATCTCTTATTACTGTATGGTCGGCATTGGTAGCATCTGCATATTGTACAACAAGGCCTGCTGCTTTGTCATAATCTCCGTCCAACTTTGCTATAAAAGCATCAGAGAATCCTTTATAATCATCTCCCATCACCTTCTGCATCAATGGAGCTACATCTTCAGCATATTGTAAATAGCGTTCTTTGTCATCAACTGCTGAAGCGTGCATATAATTTAATAGACTCTTGATTAAAGTACTCTGAGGGTCGTCATTAGGAAAACGACTCAGGCCTGTTTCCAACCATTCATCTATTCTATTTGCTCCAGCAAAATCATACATTGACTGTAAGTACAACTGTGCATCTATAGCTATCTGCGGATATATTTTTGCCGCTACTTTTTCACTTTCAAAATATTTATCTATAGACTCATTCGCTTTTCCCTGAGCCATTAAATGTGATCTAAGCGTATTGTATACAGCAAGTGTATCTGCTGTTTGATTACAATATTTGAATGCCTCCTCGATTGCAATATCTGCATTAGAGAACTCTCCTTTCCTGTCATAAACCGATGCAATTTTCAAACTATTACTAAAACTCTCACCTGATTTGATCTGCAGCATTTCATAAAACTCTAGAGCTTTATCAAGTTTTCCTTGCTGTAGCAAT
>CALDEO010000236.1 GCA_937942465.1 uncultured Saprospiraceae bacterium | reverse complement strand
TAAATTACATTTGCGATCGCTTTAAAAATGGTGGTTGTAGCTCAGTTGGTTAGAGCATCGGTTTGTGGTACCGAGGGTCGCGGGTTCGAATCCCGTCTTCCACCCTTTAAGGGATGATTCGTAAGAATTGTCCCTTTTTTTATGCCATAAATCTCTTTATTGTTCATACAAGTTATTTGTACCTTCATATTATGATGATAACATATAAGTGTTGTACCCAACTTACTTCTAGTTTTTTGAGAGCAAATAATAAGCTATAACTTATGAAGTGGTTGATATTAATCTCTTTTTTTTGTTTTAGCCTGGGTACCATTTCAGACTTTCGAAAGGTGTCTATAGTGACCGAATCCTATGTTACCACGAAAGTGGACTTAGGCCAAAAACTCTTCTTTGACCCAATTCTTTCTTTAGATCAGTCGATCTCTTGTGCTAGTTGCCATAACCCTGACTTTGCTTTTGCTGACAACAGAGCTTTTTCTATCGGTGTTAATGACAGCATCGGCATAAGGAACACTCCATCTGTAATGAATATGCTCAGTAGGCCTTATTTTTTCTATGATGGTCGGTCAGCAACATTGGAAGAACAAGCTATCATTCCTATAGAGAATCCAATCGAGATGAATCTGTCGTATGATGTTGCAGTAAAGCGAGTGCAAAATAATATTGAATACGATTCGCTTTTTCGTATCATTTACAATACCAAACCTGATTCTATTAATATCGCCCAAGCACTCTCTGAATTCCAAAGAAGCCTTGAAAGCGATGGTAGTGCTCCACATGACCTTTGGATTAATGGCATTCAAGACTCCGCATTAACAACATCTCAGATAAGAGGAAGGGAGCTTTTTATTTCAGACCAGAATAAGTGTTTTGATTGTCATTTTGGACCAGATTTTACTGGTGATGAATTTAGAAATATCGGACTGTATGATGAAATTACTCTTATGGATAAAGGACGCTTTGATATCACTAAAGACTCTACCGATTTGGGAAGGTTTAAAGTGCCAGGGTTGCGAAATATTGCACTAACAGCTCCATATATGCATAATGGAATGTTCCAAACATTAAATGAAGTTATTGACTACTACAGCAATCCATATGACTTTGTGCAACACCCAATCAATACTGATACGCTAATGATTGAACCCCTAAATTTTACAATTCAACAAAAGGAAGACTTAGTAAATTTTCTTCATTCCTTAACAGACAAAAAAATACCATTGACTAGCCGTTAAGTTAATGATAATCGAGATACACTACATTAAATGACTTTGAGAAAACATGTAAGTTATCTACCCACTCTCTCATCAATCTAGTTCTACAATAGCTGTGTTAGAAACACTATGTCAACATAATCAATTGAGATATACTGGTACTTTACAATAATTATTTCGAGTCGTATTATTGAGCATGAAAAAAACTTCATTTGCATAATAATGCAATACCAATGAATCACTTAAACAACACAGATTAACTTACAAAAAACAAAGTAAGGTGACTTATTAATATAAAATAACAACCGGACTACTGTCGAATAGCCTCAACAGGATCTAATCTCGATGCTTGCCATGCAGGTATAAAACCTGCAACTATACCTACTATAATAGAGGTACCCACTCCAATGAGCATAAATGTAGCTGTAGCGCTGATCTCAAAAGGTATAAATGATGATACTAGCTTCAATACTAAAGATACCAAGATCAAGCCTAAAGCACCACCGATTAAGCATAATATTACAGACTCTATCAAGAACTCTAATAAGATTATTTTCTTTTTAGCCCCTAGCGCTTTCTTAATACCTATAATGTTGGTTCTTTCTTTTACCGAGACAAACATAATGTTGGCTACACTGATCATACCTACCAACAATGCGAAGAACCCAATAAAGCCTCCGGCTACGTATAACACTCCGAATACACTGTCTAGTACACTGTCTAGCATGGATATCTCATTTAAAGAAAAATTATCCTCTTCTTTTGGTTTAAGTCTTCTTTCCGATCTTAATACAGAAGTTATTTCCCCCTTTAATGTCTCTACATCCGATGACTCATCAGCCTTCACATAGATAATCTTCCCCATATCCATTCGAGTAGAGTTATCCAACTCTAAAAACTTGCTCGCAGTTTTATAACTTATCCATGTGGCCTCATCATAATTAAATAAATTAAAAGGATTATCTCCTTCTTCTTTTAATACACCAACTACTTGAAATTTCTGGCCAAAAAGCTTCACATCCTTAGTCAATGGATTGATTGTACCGAATAATTCTGACGCAATAGTATGTCCTAATATTACTTTATTATCACCATTAACTACTTCATTTCTAGTGAAGTACCTTCCTTGTACGATATCCATATTCTGTACCTCGGGGAAGTCATACGTTGTGCCCATGATAAATGCCCCATCAACACTACTTGATTTATACTTAATGGTACGTCCATCAACATAGATGCACATTGCAACTGCCGACTTGCTATCTACCCTTTCATCGATTGCCTCAAAGTCGTCATAACTAGGAGAAGGTCTACGCATATACTTCCAGTAATTTTCTCCAGGATCTTCGCCAAATGGAAAAACATCGATCATCACAACATCACTACCTAGCTCACCTAATCCACTTTTAATTGTATTTTCCAATGAGTTAACAGCACTGAGCACTGAGATAATACAGAATATACCAATACTAATACCAACCAATGACAAGGCAGTTCTAAGCTTATTTTGCTGAAGTGAGGATACCGCTTGGCGAATACTCTCTAGTATAACTTTTAATAGTATAATCATAAAATGTTATATAAAAGTAGTGAGAATTAAAGCTTTGGTACCTAAACAATCGATTAACTTCTAAAAATAATCTTCCAAAACTGTTGATTTAGAAAAAAAAACTTCTAAATGTCAAGTCTTAAGTGAGATTTATGAACTATGTTCCAAGAATTGGCGTATTAATTGTTTAAGATAGTATGAATGATAAGTCTTTGTTTATTTTTGTGGCTTATTGAAAAAAAATATTGAGTATGAGAACCAAACTTTCAACGTTTAATTTTGAACTTGACGAAAGTCTAATAGCTGCCTACCCTTCCGATCAACGTGACGAGTCTAGACTATTGGTCGTAGACAGAGCAACTGGTAAGATAGAGCATAAGGTCTTCAAGGATCTAATCAACTACTTTGATGATGGTGATTCCTTTATTTTCAATAATACTAAAGTCTTCCCTGCAAGAATGTATGGGATGAAAGAAAAAACTGGAGCTAAGATTGAAGTTTTCTTATTGAGAGAATTAAATAAAGAAGCTCGTCTCTGGGATGTATTAGTAGATCCTGCAAGAAAAATAAGAGTTGGTAATAAATTATATTTCGCTGACACTGAAGGAAATGATGTACTTGTTGCCGAAGTTGTAGATAATACAACCTCAAGAGGTCGGACAATTCGTTTCTTTTATGAAGGTACTGACGAAGAATTCAGAACAACCTTACACAAGCTAGGACAGACTCCTATCCCTAAATACATACAGACTATTAGAGATGAGAAGGAACCTAAACCTATCGATAAAGAACGGTACCAAACAATATATGCCAAAGAGATAGGAGCCGTTGCCGCACCTACTGCTGGCTTACACTTCAGCCGTGAGCTGATGAAAAGGTTAGAAATAAAAGGTATCAGCTTTGCTGAAATCACACTTCATATTGGATTAGGTACATTCAGAAACATCGAGGTAGAAGATCTATCTAAACATAAAATGGATGCTGAGTACTACCATATCGTAGAAGCCGAGGCTGAAAAAGTAAATAAAGCAATAAAAGCGCATCGTAGAGTATGTGCCGTAGGTACTACTTCTATGAGATCAATAGAGTCAGCAGTATCTGCGACTAATATGCTTAAGGAATCAGAAGGATGGACAAACTTGTTTATCTACCCTCCGTATGACTTTAACATTGCCAACTCAATGATTACAAACTTCCACTTACCAAAGTCAAGTTTATTGATCATGGTATGTGCTTTTGGTGGTCATGACTTGATCATGGAAGCATACGAAATAGCTGTAAAAGAGAAATACCGTTTCTACAGTTACGGTGATGCAATGCTAATTCTTTAAAAATAATTACTGATTAAGGAATTATTATAATTTTTTGAACGTATAAGAATTGAAGTAAAGATTAAGATAGAGAAAATTATTAGAGAAGCTCTTGATAGACTTGTAGGACCAAATGGAAATAGTGTATACAGTAAACGAGTTAAATAAATATCAGATTACCCTCTTTATCTAAACGTACTTTAAATATATAATTACAATAACACTAAAATTAAGAGCTCAAATGTACTGGACTTTAGAACTAGCTCACCACTTAGAAGATGCTCCTTGGCCTGCGACTAGGGACGAACTTATAGATTACGCAATTAGATCAGGAGGACCACTTGAGGTTCTTGAAAATCTACAGCAGATCGAAGATGAAGGTGAGATTTATGAAACAATGGAAGATATCTGGCCTGATTACCCTAGAAAAGATGATTTTCTATTTAACGAGGACGAATATTAATCTATTCATATTAAAAGAAATAAAAGCCTTGATGAATAATCAAGGCTTTTTTCGTTATTGACGAGTATGAATTGTGCTAACATTACATACTCCACTCAACATTTAGAAATGTGCTTTGTAATTATTAAAAGCATCAAGTACATACATTAGCGAAAGCAAAAAAATAAAGAACTCTGATGGAATCTAAAAAATCACTGATCGTAGCAATTGATGGATACTCTTCTTGCGGTAAATCAACAATCGCTAAAGACCTAGCTAAGGAACTAGGGTATGCATTTATTGACTCAGGAGCTATGTACCGTGCAGTAAGTTATTACTTCATCGAAAATGATATCAAAGCGACTAGCAAACCTGAAAACCTGAATGAAATTCTTAAAGGTATCCATATACACTTTGCTAACGTCGACGGAATCAATACTATTTTTTTGAATGATAAAGCCTTAACTTCTGAGATTCGATCTAAAGCTGTATCTAGCATTGTAAGCGAGGTTGCTGCAATGTCAGAGGTGAGAGCTAAGCTAGTAGCGCTACAGCAATCATATGGTGCTACAGGAGGATTGGTGATGGACGGTCGGGATATCGGCACCGTGGTATTTCCTGATGCAGACTTAAAGTTTTTTGTAACAGCAGATATTGACGTGAGAAGTCAACGAAGGTTTGATGAAGTCAAGAATACGGTGAATGCAATAACATTGGATCAAGTAAAAGAGAACCTCTCGCATAGAGATCACATAGATAGTACCCGAGAAGATAGTCCATTGACTCAAGCTCCAGATGCTACTATCATCGATACAACCCATCATACAAGAGAGTCACAAGTAGAAGAGGTAAAAACTTATGTTGCAAAGCTTCTGAAAGGAAATTAGAATGTCCTTAAAATGTCGATGTAAAATTTTCAGTTGTATTTTTTCATACTTTGAATAGATTTTATACTTTAGGTATTACTAACAAAACGCGTTATAATTTAAAAAATAGGAATCATGGCAAAATTCGTAATCTTCTCAAGTGAAAAAAACAATAAATACTATTTCAATCTAAAAGCCAATAACGGTCAAGTGATATTAACAAGCCAAGGCTATGCCTCAAAGTCTGGTTGTGAAAATGGAGTAAACTCAGTGAAAAAAAATTGCACTGATGTAAACTCTTATGACCGAAAGATTGCTAAAAACGAGAAATTATTCTTCAACCTATTAGCGACTAACAAGCAAATCATCGGATCAAGCCAAATGTATGCTAGCAAATCGGGTATGGAAAATGGAATCTCTTCAGTAAGTAAAAATGCCGAAGACGCTGTAATAACTTATATGTAATATAAATTTCGATAAATAAAAAAGGACATATTCTGCTTACAGAATATGTCCTTTTTTATTTTAATCTAGATATTTCCTTAATCCAGCTTGATACTCAAAGCGTTCTGATCAAAAGACCAGAACGTCCCTAATATCTTCTTTATCTAATCACAGTAATATCTCCTGAGTAAATCTCGCTATCATTAATAACTGTTTGCACTTCAAGCACATAGACGTATACACCAGGTTGAACAAATTCGCCTTTGAATCTTCCGTCCCAGCCTGTATCTGCAAGGTTAGGTGCTACATCAGTGGCAAAGTAAATCCGCTCACCCCACCTATCATAAATAGACATAGACTTGATTAATATAGAGCCATCACTTGTACCGATATTGAACTTATCATTAACACCATCGTTGTTTGGTGAGAATGCAGTAGGGATATATACTTCAGGGATATCTGGTTGTATTGAGATTGTAATACAATCAGTGATTTCACAAGATCCGTTGTAATAGATTGTAGCGCAGAATAACTGCTCTGTATCTGCAATAAAATCAAGTGTAAAGCAATCTGGTGTTGTACAATCAATCACTACACCATCAAGACTCCATACGATCGAATCGATCGATACTGGATCGATGTTGGTTGTAACAGATATCTGACTCTCATCACCTGCCTTCAACAATGCATCTCCTTCTAATGCTAAAGAAATCTCAGCAGCCAGATCTATTTGGAATATTACAAGGACTTGGCAACCTTGAGCATCTTCAACTATAAGATCATGAGATCCTCCTTCTATATTATCGACTGTTGTACTGGTTATTGTTATTCCATCCAATGAAAATGTATAATCACCTGTACCACCAGAAGGATCTATAAAGATACTACCTGTAGCTCCTAAGTCAGGACATGGTGGATTTGTAATAATGACATCAGCTGATGGCATCTCATATATTGTTATACTCACTTGCTCGTTAAATGGGCACCCATCCTCCGTAAATGTATAGTTAAAGTCATAAGTATCTGCTTGCAATCCTGCTGCAGACCAACTACCGTCAGCAGATATATCATTGCCAGACCAGACTCCACTACCCGACCCTGAGGATCCAGTTACCGTTGCATTCAATACGATAATATCCTCGATCTCACTGATACAATACTCTGTAACAACAGATGAAAGATCAATCGCTATATCAGGACAAGGAGATGCGATGCACTCTAGTTCATATGTACCACCTGGGCAACTACAAAGACTGACTATTTCGATTGAAAAGTCTACAACATCACCCTCTGCAAGGCCAGTTACATTATAACTAGTTGTTGACTGTGTACTCAATAGGACTTGATTAACATATACGTTATACATACTTGCACAAGGATTACTATCCCAAGTATATAATATCGAAGTAAGATCTGGAGTACATGAAATATTAGGATTTGGTACAACAGGATCTGCCGTAACCATCTGTGTGAAGGTAGCACCATCACATATACCATTATTAGCAAATACCGTTATGATATAATCGCCATCATTATCCCACATTACTTCGTAAGGGCCTGCATCAGTACCGCTAATGATCGTGGCTCCATCAAAGTCCCAAGTATAAGTATATCCTGCACCAGTATCACCATTGTAAGTAACTGTCAATGCATCTGATTCACATAAATTAGCATTTGCTGTAAAACTAGCTACAGGAATAGGTATAACACTGATCATAACCGAGCCATCGTAAACACAGTTGGCCTCAGTATAGTTATAACTTACTAGCCAATCTCCAATACCAGCGACTGTAGGATCAAACTCACCTGTAACAGGGTCAACACCCATACCAGACCAGGTCTCTACCCCATCTGTAGTAGGAATATCTAAGGCTGCATCAATGTCAATAATATCGGTCTGCGATACACAGATTATAGTATCATCTATAGATAGTGTTACCGTTGAGTTTACACAATTTTCGGCAGTACATGTCTGCATGTCCGATGTTGTAGGACAGGCATTCGTAGAGATCGCTGTCACAGTTATATCTTGTGTGATACCAGGGCTCAATCCATCAATAAAGAAACTAGATGTATCCTGTAATCCAAGAGCCATACCATTCAATATGATATCATAACCCGTAATATTATCTATATCCTGCCATTCGAATAAAATGGAAGTTGATGTAGTTTCTTCGCATACGATCATAGGTGTATCTACCTCAGGATCGACAACAACTGTTTTGGTGACAAGCTCAGAAATACAACCATCTCTTTCAACAACAAGCGTCAAGGTTTTCTCTCCAGGAGTCGTCCAAGTCAAAGAGTAAATACCATCAGTACCAGCTGAATTGGCATCACCAAAACCTGGTGTAAATACCTCAGGAGCAGAACCACCAGAGTAGGTCATCATGACAGTCTCTGTGATACAGATCGTGTCTTTACTTATATCAAAAGCTGCACTAGGCACTGCAAATACATTGACTGTAAAGGTCGCCGTTGTCTGGCAATCTTCTGCAGGCTCGTAGTATGTATAATTGATAACATGTGGCCCAATGCCAGCAATACTAGGATCAAATGTTCCTGCAGTTGCATCTGTTATACCATTACCTACGTATTCTCCATAATCTCCTGCGTCCACACTAGGATCACTATTTGTTGGTGGATCTAGCGTTATTGGTGTCGAGTTATTATCTAAACATAGATCAATAGAGTTCGGTGTAAATACGATTGTTGGTTGTACACAATTCTGTGTAATACAAGTAGCGCTTGACTCCACACTATTGCCACAAGCGTCATCACTTAAGGTGATCACTGTAAATTCTATAGAAACACCATTAAGTAAACCTGGGACATTGACCATCAACTCTGTATCTGAGAGATTCAATATAACCACGTTACCTACCGGATATTCATAACTCACTTCATACCCTAATGCACCTGCAACAGCTGGCCATGATAAGGTAACCTCCGTACTTGAAGATGCACATATGAGTTGTGGTGCAGCTATTTGATCTATTATCTCAACCATTGTTGAGGCTTCCATTGATTCACATCCGGTATCAGATACAATCAATGTCACCGTCTTAATACCTGATGTAGGCCATGCCACATCAAATGGACCAGGTCCATTAATATCTTGAGGTGGACTATTGGCTACAATACCACCGTTAAAATTCCAGGTATAAAAATAATCTGGATCAGTAGGACCATTAGATACTACTATAGTGATTCCATCTTTACAAGCTACCGTTATTGGAGCTATAGAGCTCAGAGGTGTTGCTATTATTATAATAGTTTCACATTCTTGAGGTCCACTACCACAGTCATTGACCGCATTGACACATACATCACCGCCTGCACTACCTGACCAATCTAAAACTAGCTCATCATTGGTCTCACTAATAACGAGTACATCACTTGGGTAGGTCCATGCATAGTTTTCACCAGCATCTGCCATAATGTTATATGTTTGTACAAGTTCATCAGCACAGAGGCTAGTGTCCCAGGTACCATCTATGGTAACTCCTGGCGCAGCATAGGTTGCAAAATCAATTACCAATTGATCAGTAGTAAAGTCACAGAAAACACCATTGGTCTCTACAGATACCGTCAGTACATAAGTACCTGATTGATCAATCATTAAATTCTGTCCTATATTATCGTTGTCTGCTACATAAGTTAATGCAGGATTATCAGTATTTCCCCAAGTGTATACAATGTTGTCAAATACCGTTGTGTCTGCATTGGTTTCATACGTTATATTAAGAATACCATTGTCACATTCGGAGACTGCTAGAGATCCCACAAGATCAATCTCAGTCCAGAATATTGCTACCATACTATCACATCCATTAGCTGCATCGATAGTAAATGATACTGGTAATGC
>CALDEO010000235.1 GCA_937942465.1 uncultured Saprospiraceae bacterium | reverse complement strand
AAAAGATCTCTTTCATAAAAAACAGAAGCAGCTAAAACATCTAATGATTTTTCATCATCACGGATACTTCCTGAAGTGAGAAATGCAAACGTTGATGAAATACCAAAAGATGACTTATGCAATGGTCTAACATTGCTCTTGTCTTCAACTTCAGGAGCTAGTAACGTTGTTTTTTCTTTCTCTTTTTCTACTTCAATAGTAGTAGGAACTTCTAGTTCATCAACTAATAGTGGCGCATTCAAAATTGAATGTACGTCCTTCTTTGATAGAAACTCTGCGGCTTCACCACCCTCTTCGATGACTACAGCTTTATCCTCAATTATTCCACCTTCTATATTACTCAGATCTGTATTATTATTTGTAGAAACAGTCAATTGAACATTAGTATTCTGACTGTTTGTGTTATTAATGGTATTGTCAATTATGTTGTCGTTCTTCTTCTTTGATTTGGATATATCACTAGATAGAAATGAAAGATCATCTTGTTTCGATCTACTAACAACAATTTCTTGCTGCTTCAATACAACTTCCTTTTTCTTTTGTATTTCAGTAGTGACTTCGATTGACTCGCTTTTTTTTATTTCTTTAGGAACATCATTATTTGTATTGGTCTGGACTTGGACCTCCGTTTGATTATTAAGTGGATATTGAGCTCTAGGTTGATTATTTTCGTTAGGCTCTGTATGCTTCAATCCATAATAACCCAATGCACTTAACACAAGGATAAAACCTACAAACCAGAACCAATAAAACCTTCGCTTATCCTTTTTTGGATGACGTTTTGCATCTAAAGCTTCCCACGCTAATTCCAAATCCATTGGCGAATCGTAATCTCCAAGTCCACCTTGCAGTTCTTTATTATGCCATTGTTCTTTCATAATGTAGGTTTATTTTTTTTTGCAAATTGATTCTGAGCAATTGTTTAGCCCTTGCAAGTTGAGATCTTGATGTAGTTTCTGCTATTTGCAATGTTTTCGCTATTTCATTATGTGAGAAATTATCGAATGTAAACAAGTTGAACACTTTGCGATATCCTAATGGTAATTGCTGAATCGCGGTTAAAATAATTTCAGCAGGAAGCGCTTCAAATTCTGACTGACTTAGCTCTTTTTCAAGTATTACACCAGGATATACAATAGCAACTTCTCGCTTCGATGGTTTTAGAATGGTCAAAACGGTGTTGGTACAAAGTCGATGTAACCAACCTTCAAAGTCACCTTTGACTGAATCAAACTTATCAAGATTTTTGTATAAACGTATAAAACACTCTTGCATCAAATCAGCAGCCTCCACTTTATGCGAGGCATAGCGCCTGCATATTGTGAGAACACGTGGAGCAAAGCGTCGAAAAAGTTCTTTCTCCGCTTTGCGATCCTTAGCTTTGCACTGTGATATAATTTGTGTTATATTCAAATGATTACTATTGTAATACTGCATTAATGACTACTGATGCATCTAAATATCCCCTCAACACCTCTGTACCATCCGAATAAAAAGTATTAACCTTAAGGTCAACATTATCAAATTGCAAGGACAAAGTTTCACCAGGATTTTCAGCTACATTCAAAAGAGTAAAATCACCTTCAAGATTAGATAGACTAAAGTTCTCATAAATACGCATGGAGTCTTGAAATGAGGGTAAATTCATAATAGAAGTACTATAAACCCAGAAAGGATTATTTAAGTTATTATTATTATCATAAAGTCTGTATTCATAGTCAATGGCTGTACCTCCAGTGCTTTCTTGTGTATCAGAAAACTTAAAAATGTACAATACTCGCCCCGCTTCAAACTCAACATCAACCGTACAACCCGGTATAAACTTAGTCTCACCGTCATAACTAAAAGTCACTGAGCCAAAAAAAGATTGGCCTTCACATGCGGTGATAGAACCAAGCTCCATATTGGGAGCTACCGTATAAGTTAGTGGAGCAGTAATCACTGAATTTCCATAATCAATTGCAGTAATCTCTAATTCTGTAGTATTACAAATAGCAGTCACAAAACTAAAACTCCCATCCACTGCTACATTTACAGATTGCGGATAATAACTTCCTGGTAAGTTAACAACTACTTGTCCATAAGAGACTGGTTGCCCATCACAATCATCCAAGACTCCAGAAATCTCAATAAAATTAGAAGCACTTGAAGTATTGAGCTGACCAATATCGATTGCTTGGTCAGAAAATGGCCCAATGTTTTGTGTATGAATCACATTAACGCCACAAATGTCGATTAACTCCAATAACAAATCAACGTTCATAGGTACATAGCCATCAAAGATTCCATTCTCATCTGTCCAATCAAAAGTAGAAGCACCTGTTTCAAGATTTGTTATACGTACTTTGACAAATGGACTTCCATAATTGGATACACTACCACTTAGCAGCGTAGCAGAATCTAGATCGATATCACAACTCCAAAAAGTAAAGTGATCTACGGTTCCTATATATTGACCATTTGTCAATTGTGCAGCACCCTCTTCCATCCATAGGCCAGTGTACTCATCAAAATACCATAAAGGAATGGTTGATGGTGCATCTGCCACGATCGTAGAAGGAATGTTCATTGTTAGAGTTGCTGACTTATCAATATTCAACTTTTGCCCTTCAATACCTTCTAGTTCAACATTAGCCATCCCAAAACTTTGTAATAATCGGAGTTCATTTTCTGTATTTCTTGCCATTAAGTTACCTGGCATAATCATATCTAATTGGGTATCTGCAGGATCTATATAGAAACTGTATACACTTACTTCCCCATCATAAGGATTACCTGATTCGTCGATAAAACTATTCGCTTGAAAATCAACTTTAGTGCTCCCCTCAATAATAACTTGACCACCTGTTGCAGATGATACTGTTTGTGGATCAGCTTTTTCTATAAGTCTAATACGAGTTCTATCCGTTACATCTTTACTAGGAATGAATGCTTTAAATTGATTAAAATATCCTTGCTTTACCACTTTGACAACTGCTTGTGCCTCTCCAGCAAGTCCTGTCATCTCGAAATAACCAAACTGATCAGATTGGGTTGATTCATTGATCACACTTACCTCAGCACCAGATATTGGAATACCATAACTATCTGTGATTGTTCCAGAAATTTTGGTTTCTATATTAACTTGAGGAGCAGGTGGTATTCGATCTGTATTCGTATTGATATCGTCTTTTCTACAACTAGTTATAAAACATACAAGAAGCATGAATAAAAGTGGAAATTTATATTGATTCATTATCATTATTGATTAGAAGTTTAAAATTAGATAAATAGAGCATGCTTCTATTATAGACTACTACGATATTTCGTAAACGCTGCATACGTAGAAAAGAAAATTATTCAATACTTAGTATCTAGTGCATAGTTTTTAGATTTTTGGGTTAGCAATGGACGTAAGGTCTCTGAGTATTTGAATGTTAGATAACTAATATTAGGTTTTAGAATAATGGTTGCCAACCTATATGATGAGGGCACATATTGTGCATTGTGCATTATCAATTTTTTATTAAAAAAATATCGATGTGAAAAGCCATTTTCAATCTTCACTTTTCAAAAATGAATCCACCTCACATGCATTTTCAATTATCCATTATCCACTGTCCATTAAATAAACATCGTCGTACAAAGCCATTTTCAATCTTCACTTTTCAATTTTCAATTATTCCTACCTTTACCATATGATCATTGATAACTATCAGACGATATCTACTACTAGTGAAGGAGACTACCGAGAGAAAGGAAGTAAGTTTTTGGCATTGGCTCACCCACTTAGAGATCCTAGCGAACTAGATGCGATCCTTAATCCATTAAAAAAAGCACATCCTAAATCTCGACACCATTGCTACGCTTACGAAATCGGTATCGATGGCAATACGTTTAGAATCAACGATGATGGAGAGCCATCAGGATCAGCAGGTAGACCGATCATGAGCCAGATCAAAAGCAATAACTTGACCAACCTTGTGGTGGTGGTAACTCGATATTTCGGTGGAACAAAACTCGGAGTCCCCGGTCTCATCAATGCCTACAAGACCGCAGCTCAAGAGGCTATTGCCAACAACACTATCATAACAGAGTACCTGTATGATAACTTTAAAATCAGTTTTGAATATGGACTTTTAGGAGAAACACTAAACACCCTAAAACAACTAGATATACCCGTCCTCGAAAAAACCTATGATACCGGAGTATGCCTAGAGATTGGGATGCGACAAAGTATCACAGAAGAGTTGTTACTCCGATTAAAAGCAAAGTTAGCCAAGAAATCATTAGAAGAAACGGCAACTTTGAAGGTGATCGAGGGGTATGATTTGAGAAAGTTGGTGACTAGTTAATTCTTGGATATTAGACGCTAGATTTTTAGATTTTGGATCTACTCACTGTGAGATTTAGACAGTGACAGTTTTTGACTTTTGGAGATATGCTGTGTAGTGTAACCCCGATAGGGTCATTTAAAAACTTACATGTTCCTTTTCTAACCACGCTGTGGTCATGCATATCAATGCGAACAAAATTTAGGGTTTTAAAAAACATGTCCGAAGACCCCAGATGGGTCTAACTATGTTTGAAAATCATTATAATAATGAATCTACCGACCACAGCGTGGTCGTACTATAACATTATCACTCTATGCATGGTGCGGCAAGTGGGACGATGCATAGTGTGACCCCGATGGGGTCATTTTA
>CALDEO010000234.1 GCA_937942465.1 uncultured Saprospiraceae bacterium | reverse complement strand
ACAACAAAAACCCAATAAATAAAATCTGTTTCATAATAAGTTATAACTTACTACAAACATAGATATAATTTATATAGAATAAAACATTATATATAGAAGCTTGACAGACTTATGTTATAATTAAGCTTTTCTTAGAGTTTTAGTAAATATTTGTGGCTTTGGGAGGGACCTGAAATTGTATTTTATGGCCTTTTATGGATTTCACTTCTTAAGAAGACTTACGTATTCAAGATTCTATCACGAACTATGTAGCACCCCTTAAAGGGCTCTAAGCCCTTTAAGGGGTTTACGAGTATTCTAACTAATTAAATACCTTTTGATAATTTTATTCTTTAAACAAACCCGTCCCCGATGGAGCGATCCTTACTGCCAAATTGTTTTTTAAGCTTTGGTAAATCGCTTGACTCGATCCATTCCTCAGTATAACCACAGTCTCCGCATACCAATCTTGTAACGGGCAGCCACTTAAAACTATTGACCATCACTTTATTGGGTCTACCATTCCAAGTAGTACCGCCTGGTATTGAAAGTAAATCTAAACTATTGCACTTAGGGCAGGTATGTGTATTTTTCATTGATCTGATTATCTACCCATATGAACTAATAACACTGATACATCAGATGGCGATACTCCGCTGATCCGACTTGCTTGACCTATAGTAGCAGGTTGTATAGAAGTGAGTTTTTCTCTAGCTTCCGCAGATAGAGATTGTAGATCATTGTATTGCATATCCTTCTTGATCTTGACCGACTCTAGGCGATTCATCTTATCGACTAGTTCTTGCTCTTTCAATATGTAGCCGCTATACTTGAGTTCTACCTCAGACAACTGTATCGTCTCATGATCAAACTTAGATAATCCTTCTTTTACTTCTGGTAATATTTCCATCAATCCATCTAGACTCATATGTGGTCTTGATAGTATGGTATCCAGTCTACGCTTTTGAGTCAGTGGTGCTGATTTTTTCTCCTCTAGGTAGTGGTTGATCTGCTGAGGTTGAACACTATAGCCAGCCAAGAATTTCTTGATCGCTTTAGAGTCATCGATCTTCTTCTGTACTCGCTCCATACGGCCTTCCATATTGCGGATACCTAGTTTGTGAGCAAGTGGACTCAATCTTATATCTGAGTTATCTTGGCGTAGCAATATTCTATACTCCGCTCTAGATGTAAACATTCTATATGGCTCCTTAGTACCTTTATTGACTAAGTCATCGATCAATACTCCGATATATGCTTCTGATCTTTTGAGTATGAATGGCTCTTCGTCATTCACTTTAAGGTGGGCATTGATACCAGCCATCATACCTTGGCAGGCAGCTTCTTCATATCCTGTAGTACCATTGATCTGACCTGCAAAGTATAGATTCTCTACCAACTTGGTCTCTAGTGATATTCTCAATTGCGTTGGTTGGAAAAAATCATATTCTATGGCATATCCAGGTCTGAACATTTTAACATCCTCAAAACCACGAATCTTCTTCATTGCTTTGTACTGAATATCCTCTGGCAACGAACTACTAAATCCATTGACATATATCTCACAGGTAGTCCAGCCTTCTGGCTCTATGAATAATTGATGTTGATTTTTATCTGCAAATCTGTTAATCTTATCCTCTATCGATGGGCAGTATCTAGGTCCTAGTCCTTGGATCCGACCATTGAACATTGGGGACTTATGAAATCCTGTTTTCAATACCTCGTGTACTGCCTCACTTGTATATGTGATGTGACAAGCTAGCTGTTTAAGCAATGGAGGTGTATCGGTATACGAAAACTTCGTAGGGTTGACATCTCCTGGTTGCTCTTCCATAAAGTTATAATTGAGCGATCTACCATCTACTCTTGCTGGAGTACCAGTCTTCATACGTCCTGACTCAAAGCCTAGACTTACGAGCTGTTGTGTGATACCCGTTGCAGCTCTCTCCCCTGCTCTACCACCGCCAAATTGCTTCTCGCCGATATGTATCAGTCCATTTAAGAATGTACCGTTGGTCAATACCACAGATGAGGCTTTGATCTCTAATCCTAAGCTAGTAGTCACTCCTTTACATCTACCGTCTTTAACGATAATACCCGTCACCATCTCTTGCCAAAAATCAATATTGTCATGTGCCTCCAACATCTCTCTCCACTTTGCAGCGAATAACATTCGATCACTCTGAGCTCTTGGGCTCCACATCGCAGGACCTTTAGACTTGTTCAACATTCTGAATTGTACCATCGTATGATCAGTGATGATACCTGAGTATCCACCGAGTGCATCGATCTCACGTACGATCTGCCCTTTGGCAACTCCACCCATAGCAGGGTTGCAAGACATCTGAGCGATGGTATTCATGTTCATAGTGACTAGGAGTACTTTCGAACCCATATTAGCAGCAGCTACCGCAGCCTCACAGCCAGCGTGCCCTGCACCTACAACAATCACATCATAATGAGGAAACATAATATTGAAGATTTTTGGACTGCAAAGTTACGTAAATTGTTGGTGTTGCGCTAGAGGAATACCACAAGCATTTTACAGCAACTAATGAAATCTACATATTCCAAGAAATTGGACCAATCTTCGTCGATATAGCGGTACAAGATACTACCCCTCCTGTCGCTCTACATACTGCTCGTATGCCATGGCAGCCCCAATGATACCGGCATTATTACGCATAGTAGCTGGTTGGATATCACACTTGAGGTCAAGGTATTCTTTGTATTTGTCAAACTTCTTACTGACACCGCCACCGAGTATGATGAGATCTGGTGAAAAAATAAATTCGAAGTGTTGAAGGACTTCATTGAGCTCAGGAGCCCAGTCTTTCCATTTCATTTCATTGTTCTCTCTTACAGAGTTGGCAGCATATTTTTCTGTGACACTGTCCTTCCATTTTAATTGACCGAACTCTGTATTCGGTAGCAACTTGCCATCATGAAAAACAGCAGATCCGATACCTGTACCTAGTGTCAATAATATGGTAACACCTGATTTATTTTCTTTGCCTACACCAAACTCCATCTCAGCAATACCTGCAGCATCTGCATCATTGATGAAAAATGTTTTACATCCTAATCCTTCAGAA
>CALDEO010000233.1 GCA_937942465.1 uncultured Saprospiraceae bacterium | reverse complement strand
GCCTTGATCCATGACCAATATCTGATCGGCATGTCGGATCGTCGTCAATCTATGTGCTATGATGATCGATGTACGCTTGGCGATGAGTTTCTCTATTGCATTCTGGATGATCGCCTCGGTCTGTGTATCGATGCTAGAGGTCGCCTCATCTAGGATCAAGATATTAGGATTGAATACCAATGCTCTTGCAAATGATATCAACTGTCGCTGTCCCACCGATAGGTTGAGCCCTCGCTCTGTGATTTTAAAATCATAGCCTCCTGGTAGCATATCTATGTACTCATCTGCTCCGATAATCTCAGCTGCAGCCTTGACCTGCTCTAGTGTTATTGATTTGTCTTTAAGACAAATATTCTCAAATACTGTCCCATTGAATAAAAAGACATCCTGCAATACAATCGATATATGAGATCTTAGGTTTTCCAATTTATAGTCTCGGATATCGATACCATCCATCAAGATCTTGCCTTTCTGAGTTTCGTAAAATCTATTGAGTATATTGATGATCGTGGTTTTACCCGATCCTGTACTACCTACGATTGCTAGAGTCTTACCTGGCTCGATTTTGAGATTTAAGTCTTTGATCACATCATTCTCCCCATCATAAGAGAAGAATACATCCTTAAATTCTATATCTCCACGGAGCGACACGGCCTCATGTGTACCGTTATCTGTGATCACTGATCGATCGTCCAATACGGAGTAGATCCTATCTGCAGCAACAAGCCCCATCTGTAAGGTATTGAACTTATCAGCTAGCATCCTTACGGGGCGGAATAGCATACTAAGATACATCGGAAAAGCTACTAATGCTCCAAATGTAACACTATCCGTAAGGTACGATCTCGTACCCCACCAGATCAATAATGCTAGACCTATAGAGGAGATCAACTCCACTACCGGAAAGAAAACTGCGTAGTAAAATATAGAATCTAGATTGGCCTTGGTATACGACCTATTTATCTTTTTGAACTTGTCCATCTCCTGCTCTTCAGCATTGAACATCTGGACTATTTTCATACCCGTGATCCGCTCTTGTAAGAATGCATTCATACGGGCTACCTCAGTACGTACTACCTGAAATGCGGACTTCACACTTTCTTTAAAAATGTATGTTGCCAATATCATGAATGGTAAAGTCGTCAAGCATATTAGCGCAAGCTGCCAACTTGTATAAAACATAATACCGACGATCGCTACAATACCCAGTATATCAGCTATAATCGTGATAAAACCCTGAGAAAAAACGGTATTCATGGTCTCGACATCATTGATCGTCCTAGTAGTGGCGGTACCGACTGCTGTCCGATCAAAAAAGCCCAATCTCAAACTAGAAATATGTCTAAATACCCGAACCCGCAAGTCTTTAATAACCAACTGCCCCAATAATGAAGTCTGATATATAAAGATGTAACGCATCACGACATTGACCAATACAAAACCAATAAAAATCATAATCATGGTACTGATGCCCGTGATATCTCCCGTGATGATATGCTTATCGACGATGAGCTTGACCAAGTAGGGTCTCACTATAGATATGGGAGCTAGTGCAACTGCAAGAAAAAGACATACAAATAGCAGCATCCTATACGGATCGGTCAGTTTAATGACTCGCTTCAATAATGCACTATCAATCTTTGATTTCTTGTCTGACAATATCCTTGATTTAATGATAATGTAAAGAAACACCAAATAATCTTAAATGTTGATGATCGCTATTAAATATCAGGGCTTATAATGTTAAAAAGACTAGCTCCGATCTGTAGACATTGATAACTACTTACAATAGGTTTTCATCAGCAAAGCTGTAATATCCGTGCTCAGAGACGATCACGTGATCAGATATATACATATCCAATAGTTTTGCACCGTCTACGAGTCTTTTAGTGATTTTGAGATCTTCTTGACTCGGTTTTAAGTTACCCGACGGATGATTATGCGCCAATATTATAGAACTAGCCATGGCATTAAGAGCGATCTTAAAGATAGGTTTGGCATCGACAACGGTACCTGCAACCCCACCCGTACTCACGCAGTGCTTACTCATATATCGACCCGATCGATCTAATAAGATAATCCAAAACTCTTCAAGCTTAAGGTCCTCCAGATCTGCGATGATCAAGTTGTAAGTATCTGAGCTACAAGTGATCCTGACTCGCTCCTTGACCTCCGTGCTCTTGCGACGTCTGCCTAGCTCTAGTGCTGCCACGATACTCAGCGCCTTGGCCTCTCCGATGCCTTTAAACTTTGTAAAATCCGCTACCTCTAGTTTGCCGAGTCGATGCAAGTCATTATCGGTTGTCGATAGTATCTGCTGCGACAGCCCCACTGCTGACTCCTCTCGAGAGCCCGATCGGATGAGGATCGCTATCAGCTCCGCATTGGTGAGACTTTTACGGCCTTTGATCAGTAACTTTTCTCTTGGTCGGTCATCCTCTGCCCACGATTTAATCCCCAATTTCTCTGTGTATCCCATCCGTTGATTTTAGTAATTTATATAAATAAAACAAGTGCTGTATGCATATTCCTGTAAAGGTATAACACTCATTATTATCGATGCTTAAGCTAATTACGGAGCAATACTTAAAATACATAATCACAAGGCAATTTTAACAGTTATGCTTTCGCAAATAGCCAATCAAACGAGTACTCACAAACAAGTCTTCTTGATTTATAATATGCTGATAAGCTACATTTCAAACCCTTAAATGCTATTATTCGTAATCTTCCGCTATTTTTGCAACCTTATTTAAAACAAGGATATAACAAATATGGATTTTAAGCAGATCATTTCGCATTGTAAAGAGTACGGTTTTATTTTCCCTTCCTCAGAGATATATGATGGATTGAGTGCTACCTATGACTACGGCCCTTATGGAGTAGAATTAAAAAATAACATCAAGAAATATTGGTGGAAAAGTATGGTGCAGATGCATCAGAATATCGTAGGGCTAGACTCTGCAATATTTATGCATCCAAAAACATGGAAAGCATCAGGTCACGTAGATGCATTTAACGATCCATTGATAGATAGTAAACAAAGTAATAAGAGATACCGAGCTGATGTACTGGTCGAAGACTATATCGCAAAAGTAGAAGGTAAACTCAATAAGGAAATAAAGAAAGCTGCAAAGAAATTTGGCGAAAGCTTTAATGAAGAAGAATATAGAGCTACCAATGGTAGAGTCATGGGATATCAACAAAAGATGGATGATATCGCAGCTAGACTAGGTAAACTCATGACGGATAGCGATATGGTTGGACTTAAAAACCTAATCGAGGAACTTGAAATCGCATGTGAAGTCAGTGGATCAAAAGAATGGACAGATGTACGTCAGTTCAACTTGATGTTCAGTACGCAACTCGGTAATATCGCTGGTGAAGAAGGCAAGTTATACCTGAGACCAGAGACTGCTCAAGGGATCTTTGTGAACTTCTTGAATGTACAAAAATCTACTCGTCAGAAGTTACCGTTCGGTATCGCTCAGGTGGGTAAAGCATTCAGAAATGAGATCGTAGCTCGTCAGTTTATCTTCAGGATGAGAGAATTCGAACAAATGGAAATGCAATT
>CALDEO010000232.1 GCA_937942465.1 uncultured Saprospiraceae bacterium | reverse complement strand
ATTTTAATACCAATAAACTCAGCCACCAAAGCATTGGCAACAAAGAGCCCAGCTAATACTAAAAATAGCTTGGTAGATTTATCTGATAATATATTATGTATGCTCACACGAAAGTAATTTTATCTTTGACGGGCTGTAGTGTAATATTAAGCAAATGTCAAGCTATATATCACTAGAGTACAAACTATTGTGCAAGCTACATTGTTGCAATTACAAACTAATACAGAATGGCAAGAATACCGATCAATATAAAGACTGGAGAGATAGAAAAGCAAGAAAACTTAATTGTTGGTATCGACCTCGGTACGACCAATAGTCTTGTTGCATACTCCAAGGATGGCGAGACTATTGTCGTAGAAGATAAAAGCGGTAGCCAAAAGCTTGTACCCTCTGTATTGTATTTTGACGAACACAATAATATTGTGGTCGGTCAAGAGGCATTAGAAAAGCAACTTATACATCCTGAAAGAACCATATACTCCGTAAAGAGACTCATGGGTAAGGCATACAAAGATGTAGGCACTTACGAAAATCAACTCGGATATAAGATCATCGATACAGATGAGGAGCAACTGGTCAAAGTCGAGATCAATGGCAGCTACTATAGTCCGATCACGCTATCAGCAGAGATACTCAAGGCACTCAAAAACCGAGTAGAAGAACAACTAGGACAGCAAGTATACCAAGCAGTCATCACGGTACCAGCATACTTCAATGACTCACAACGACAGGCTACCAGAGATGCCGGTAAGCTTGCAGGTCTCAATGTACTACGGATCGTCAATGAGCCTACCGCGGCAAGTCTTGCCTATGGTATCGGACAAGATCCTGAGCAGGAGTCAACCATTGCAGTATATGATCTTGGTGGAGGTACATTTGACTTATCCATACTGAGTATACAGAATGGAATATTTGAGGTACTCAGTACACAAGGAGATACATTCCTGGGTGGTGATGATCTAGACAAGGCGATTATTGACTATTGGATAGAGCAATATGCATTGACCATTGATAATACGATAGACCAGCAGACTATTCGCCTAGAGGCAGAAAAAGCTAAAAAGGCATTGTCATCATCTGATATCTATAAAAGTACATTTAAAGAAAAGGATCTAGAGCTTACGCAAATAAAATTTGAGGAGTTGATCAATCCGATCATCGAGAAGACACTTGTACACTGTACGAATGCATTGAAAGATGCAGAGCTAACAAAGACGGATATCGACGAGATCGTAATGGTCGGTGGATCTACTAGGACTCCACACGTCAAGAGTCGAGTATCTGAGTTTTTTGGCAAGAAAGTCAATGACTCTATGAATCCTGATGAAGTCGTAGCGATGGGAGCTGCTATACAAGCAAATATCCTTGCTGGTAATGAAAAAGATATCTTACTGATAGATGTAACACCACTATCTCTAGGTATCGAGACTGTAGGTGGACTCATGGATACAATCATACCTCGTAATAGCAAAGTACCTACCCGAGCAGGTAGACAATATACGACCTCTGTAGATGGACAGAAAAACTTAAAAGTAGCTGTCTATCAAGGAGAACGAGATCTAGTAGACGACAATCGTAAACTTGGAGAATTCATACTGAAAGATATACCACCAATGGCTGCAGGAATACCAAAAATCGAAGTTCGATTTATATTAGATGCAGATGGTATACTCAAGGTAGAAGCGGAAGAGCTACGATCTAAGGTGATGACTAAAGTAGAAATCAGATCTCAATACGGAATAAGCGAAGAAGAGATGGCACTCATGCTGATATCATCTATCAAAAATGCGGAGCAAGATCTACACAAGAGATCACTACTAGAGGCTCGTAATGAAGGCAACAATATCGTACACTCAGTAGCAAGATTTATCAATCAGAATCTATCTTGGCTCAGTGAAGAAGAGCAAACCGAAACAAAACGTCTATCAGCTAATCTCCAAGATAAAATCAAAGGAGATAATAAAGATAACATACAGAAAGCCATAGAAGAACTAAATGCATACACAGCTCCACTTGCTGAAAAAGCAATGGACATACATGTATCAAATGCTCTAAAAGGAACTACCATATAAAAGGATAATACCACGTGATCATCATAGGTGATCACTCACAATATAACTCTAGCGACCTAACAATCATACCAAATGATCTACCGAATAATAGCACTTATAGTATGTACTACCTTCATGACTAATTGCAATCAAGTGACTCAGAGACAAACTCAGAATCACGAACATACCAATGAACTCATAAATGAATCTAGTCCATACCTATTGCAACATGCTCACAACCCGGTGAACTGGTATCCGTGGGGAGAGGAAGCATTGGCGAAAGCCAAAAAAGAAAATAAACTACTCATCATATCGATCGGATACTCGGCATGTCACTGGTGTCATGTGATGGAGCATGAGTCATTTGAAGATAGTCTAGTAGCCAAGATCATGAATGATCACTTTGTCGCAATAAAAGTAGATCGTGAGGAGCGACCAGACATCGATGATGTATATATGACTGCATGTCACCTAGTATCTGGTAGAGGTGGCTGGCCTTTAAACGCATTTGCATTGCCTGACGGTCGACCAATATGGGCAGGCACATACTTTCCTCAGGATGAATGGATGAATATACTCAAACAGTTCAATGATCTCAATCAGAACGACCAAGCCAAACTTATAGACTCTGCAGAAAAACTCACTCAAGGTATACAGGCCTCAGAAGATCTTAATGTGGTCACAGGCGACCTAGCATTTACGAGTGAGACGCTACAATCTATCGGCAAAGATTTCATGAGTAAAATTGACTTTAAAGAAGGAGGACGTACGGGTGCTCCTAAGTTCCCGATGCCCAACAACTATGAGTTTTTACTTAAGTACCATCACTTATACAATGATGCTAAAGCGCTAGAAGCAACCACAACCACTCTAACCAAAATGGGTCAAGGTGGTATCTACGATCAGATCGGAGGTGGATATGCACGATACTCTACTGATGCCAGGTGGCTAGCGCCACACTTCGAAAAAATGCTATATGACAATGGTCAACTCGTAGGTCTAAATGCCCAAGCATACAAACTAACTAAGGATCCATTGTACAAAAGAAAGATAGAACAAACACTAGCTTTCGTAGAGCGAGAGCTTATGTCTGAGGAGTATGGTTTTTACTCTAGTCTCGATGCTGATAGTGAAGGTGAAGAGGGAAAATTTTACGTATGGAGCAAAGCTGAGATAGATAGTATCATCGGAGATGAGCAAAGGGCAAAGATCTTTAACAAATACTACACCGTAGAGGAAAACGGTAACTGGGAGCATACCAACATCTTGCATACAACAGACAATATCGCTAAACTACTCAAGAAGAACAATCTTAACTATGAAGACTTGCTTACGCTAATAGATGAAGAAGGGGCGAAGTTATTTGATCATAGATCATCGAGAATCAGACCTGGATTGGATGATAAAATCTTGACCTCTTGGAATGCGCTAATGTCACGTGGCTACTCAGACGCATATCAAGCTCTAGGCAATGAGAAATACCTAGAGATGGCAGAAAAGAATATGAATTTCATCAAGAAAAATCTGATGAAATCGGACTATAGACTAGATCGTAACTATAAAAATGGTAAGTCTACAATTAACGCTTTTCTGGATGACTATGCCCTACTCGCATATGCCGCTGTCGGTATGTATGAGTCTACATTTGACCAAGAATGGCTGACTATGGCTAGTTCGCTACTTGACTACGTACACGAGCACTTCTACAACAATGAGACTAGAATGTATAA
>CALDEO010000231.1 GCA_937942465.1 uncultured Saprospiraceae bacterium | reverse complement strand
CCCTTCATAGATCTGTGTGATCTTAGCATCTCTCATGAGCCGCTCTACATGATATTCTTTGACAAATCCATATCCACCGTGTATCTGTACTGCTTCGACTGTATGCTTCATTGCAATATCTGATGCAAATAGCTTGGCCATACTACTAGCACCAGCATAGTCCTCACCTTGATCCTTGAGCCATGCTGCTCTATATACCATCAGTCTTGCTGCTTGTATCTCCGTAGCCATATCAGCTAGCTTGAATGCAATCGCTTGATGCTTTGCTATAGGCTTGCCAAATGCTTCTCTCTCTTTGGCATATTTCAATGCCAACTCGTATGCTCCTTGAGCGATGCCTAGCGCCTGTGCTGCGATACCTATTCTACCACCAGCAAGTACTTTCATGGCGAATTTAAAACCAAATCCGTCCTCTCCTATTCTATTTTCTTTAGGCACTTTTACATCCTGATACATCAGGGTATGTGTATCCGATGCTCTTATCCCTAGTTTATCTTCTTTACCTCCTACCGTGACACCGTCCCAGCTTGCTTCTACTATAAATGCATTGATCCCTCTATGTCCTTTATCTGCATCCGTCTGAGCGATCACAAGGTGCATACTACTTGTGCTACCATTGGTGATCCAGTTTTTGGTACCATTCAGTATGTAGTGGTCTCCCATATCTATTGCTGTAGTACGCTGATGAGTTGCATCACTACCAGCCTCCGGCTCAGATAGACAGAATGCTCCGATCCACTCACCAGAAGCAACTTTAGTCAAGTACTTCTGTTTTTGCTCTTCGGTACCATGTGCCTCCAACCCTGCACATACAAGACTATTATTAACAGACATGACTACAGAGCATGAGTTATCTACCTTAGACAGCTCTTCCATTGCTAGTACATAAGACATGCTATCCATACCTCCTCCGTTATACTTAGGATCGACCATCATTCCGAGAAATCCCATCTCACCCATCATTTTTATTTGCTCGGTAGGATATTTCATATCTCGATCTCGATCGATTACCCCAGGCAATAATTCTTGCTGAGTAAACTCGCGAGCTGCTTCTTTGACAGCTAATTGTTCTTCAGTAAGTTCAAAATTCATATCGTATATTGTTCTATAGTTATAGATTCAAAAATGTTCTTTATTGGTGTACAATCTCCATGATCGTACTGAAACTCAATGCTCTCTCTCCACATATTCTACGCTGTTCAGTCTGTATACTCAACGCCGTTGTTCCAGCAAATTTCTGGAACGTCACTATATCCTTAGCTATAAACTGTACTGCATAACTACTCCCATGCTCGGTGTCATCTCCGAGAATTCTGAGTATCTTAAATTCACTAAATGTATCACCATCCATATGCATCCCCACATAGGCACTTCTTGCCCACTCTAGCCACTCATCAAGGAAGTCTTCGGATATTTTGAATGTTACGTTATATAGTATTTGCTTCATTGTTTATTACTGTATTTGCTCAGATTCCATTGCTCTCGACCTCTTTCTCGCTTCTACAGCCAGGGTACTATTAGAAAATTCCAAGTATAATTTCTTATATAATTCCGCAGCTTTAGCATCATCATCAAGCTGATAGTCATACAACTCTGCTAACTCAAACAAAGCGTTGTCTGCTCTGATATCCTCATTGAAGTCTTTTACAATCATCTCAAAAAGAGGTACCGCTTCGGTATATTTCTTTTGCTTGATCAGCGTCTTAGCCTTTACATATGCGATATCATCCGTAAGCCCATGCTTTGGAAATAAGATTAAGATAGAGTCCAACTTCATAAAAGCCTCATCATACTTATTTTGGAAATTCAATAATTCAGCTTTCGCAAATAATTGTAATGGGACCATCGTAGTATCCAACCCAAGATTATCAGTTATAAATACCGATTGATCTATCGCATCGTTTGATATCAACTTACTAGTTGCTGACTTCAATATATCGTATTGCGCCTGAGCCCACTCAAAGTCTCCATTAAAGAATGACAATCTCGCATTCCGATATCGTGCTTCCTCTCCTATTTCTTTTTCCTTATTGGCCTTATCTACTTGAGAATACAACAATGTTGCTTCCCAGATATTCTGATCCATCAAATAGTAATCACCTAACTGCAACTTAGACTCCGCCTTGAGTCTACTACTCAACCTGACGAAAGTCTGTACTTCATTCAACAACTCAATCGCTTTAGGCAAGTTATTGAGCAATGTCGCTTGCACCTCCGCATAGTCCATCATGATACTTGCTGTCTCAAAGCTCTTTCCCGATTTCTCGAAAAAATCCTCATGACTCTGTTCTAGTATCACAAGGTCTGCCTGCGTATAGTTAGGATTCTTAATTACTAACTTTTTGGCACTATTGAGCAGACTTCTAGAAGCGATGATATATGTCTTAGATGTCTTGATACTTACCTCTTGCACATACTTATAAGCATCGATTGCTAGCGCATACTCTCCTTCTTTTTCCATGATCTCTGCTAGATCTAATACTTGCAGACCATGACTATCTGTGAGTCTATCTCTTGACATTGCTTGACGCAATGCTTTTGTATATTGTTTCTTTTGGATAAATACCCACTCCAGCATTTCTGAGTAGTAGGCTTGATCAGGATTTTCTTGGATCTGTTCGTACAGTTGAGTCTTTAACTCTACGTAGTCCTCATCCTTAAATGCCTTTTGAAATCTCGCTTTTATCCCCGGACGCTGATTTTTCTGCATTTGTCCATATAATAGATTCTGCTTGATCATGTTCTTCATATCTCCTTTTCGGAAATATAGATTAGCAAGATATGGTGCATATCGACCTTTAAAATCTAATAATTCTTCCCCTTTTAAGTATGTCTCAATAGCTAGATCAAACTTTGCAAGATCTGTAAATGCCCTTCCCATGTTATTAATCTCATTGGGACTCGCTTTGATCTTAGCTATGGCGTTTCTATATTCTTTGTCGGCGGCCTCAGTTTCTGATTTTCGCTCAAGCAGATTACCAAGCGTCACATATAGTGAGGCATTCATTGGTTTTCGTTTTAGTTCTGCTCTTACTGATTTTTCGGCAACATCATAATCTTCTAGCGACAGCAGACATTCTATATATCGACGGTAGTAATGTAATGAGCCACCCTGTTTTTCGTATAAACGCTTAAATACTGTTGCTGCCTTTTCATACTCACCAGTATTGAAGTACTCCTGAGCAAGTCCAGCACTGTTTTGAGATGAGACAGTAAAGCCACATATCATCAGTACCAAAACAGCAAATAAGCGAAGTATATTCATTGATTACTTTAGTTGAATTTTTAATTAAACGCTATACCAAGAGTAAAGTTATAACTTATTAAAATCTTTTACCATTGATTACGATATGTTCCATATATTTTCTTGGAATAAAACGTAATTCCAAAGGTATTTGTAGTAGTAAATGGCAATAAATCAGCCCTAAAACAAAAATAAGGTTTTCCGAATTGCTTCAGAAAACCTTATTTAATATTTCACTAAGAATAATGGTTTAGATTATCCTTCTAATTTAAACTTCACTGGTAATGTGTAGAATACTTTTACAGCTCTACCTCTTTGCTTACCTGGCGTCCACTTTTCGCCCATGCTGTTCATTGAGTTAACAACCTTTACGGCTGCTTCTCCACATCCTGCTCCGATATCTCTGACAAGATTTACATCTCCTACAGATCCATCTTTGTTTACGACAAACTGAATAACTACAGTTCCTTCTACACCGTTTTCACGGGCAATCGCTGGATATTTAAGACTCTTATAAAGAAACTTTACAAGATTCGTATCTGAACATTTTTTCTTTTCCGCATCTGTTGCTTCATTTTCACAACCTGGAAATCTAGGCATCTGCTCTACCACTTTGAAGATTTCATCCTCTTCTGGCGGTGGCGGTGGTGGTGGTGGTGGCGGAGGTGGTGCATCTTCTACTGGCTCAGGTAGGTCTTCGATGATAGTCTCATCTTCAACTGACTGATCCTCAAATACAGGCTCCTCTTCCTCTTCGATTTCCTCTTCCGGCACTTCCTCGATCACCGGTGGTGGTGGTGGTGGTGGCGGTGGAGGTGGTTCTGCTGTTCTTGGTGGTTCGATTTCGATCTCTTCATCTAGTTCCAGAGCATTATCTGGTATAAAGATCGCTTTCTCGTAAGTTGTCCAAGACAACGCTGTGATCACTAAGACCAACGAAGCTGAAAGACCATAATTTAATAACGGTCCTGACAGGTTGAACGCATTTACCTCTGGGTACTTGGTTCTAGCTGCTAGGCTCTCCTTAACACCATTTCCTTGATGCTTTTCTTTTAGATTGGTATTTGATTTGAATTTCATTTTGAAAAACAAAATCAATCCAATCGTCAACAACACCAAAAAGACAAATGTGCCTAGTACGATTGGTGTTGTAAATTCTAGATTAGATAACATATATTATTTGTTTAAAATTCTAGTGGCTAATAAAGCTCCTACGTTTGCTCCGATAATATTAGCAATAATATCAAAGAAGTCAAAACTCCTGCCTGAAGAAATTAAAAATTGTAACAATTCCATCAATATGCCATACATTATGCAAAATAACAATATGGCAGTATTTCTATTCTTTATTGACTTTAACAGCAAGAAGCACAATCCCATATACATTACGAAATGTACTACCTTGTCTAAGCCTTCAATTTTTATCAATCCTACAGTAGGAATCGAATGAGCAGAAATTAATGATGCAATCGTAACTGCAATCAACCAAAATCCACACATGTACTTAAAGTATTGTGCTTTCACAATCGCTTATATTTATAAAGATGCACCCCAATTTGATTTTGGTGTACGGCTTCGATTTTAATTTATGATATCAATCCAGTGTACCCTTCTGCATCCATCAGATCTTCAATTTCTGACAATTTAGATAGTTTCACTTTGATGATCCATCCATCACCATACGGGTCTGTATTGGCTTTACCAGGGTCGTCTCCTTCGTTCTCATCCAGAACGGCGTTAAACTCCAATATCTCACCACTTACCGGCATAAATAAGTCTGATGTCGTCTTTACTGCCTCAACAGTACCGAAGACCTCGCCTGACTCTATGCAATCTCCAACGGTGTCTACTTCTACATAGACCAACTCTCCAAGCTCAGACTGGGCAAAATCAGTAATACCAACATAAGCTATATCACCTTCAACTCTTACCCACTCGTGCTCTTTAGTATATTTTAAATTCTGTGGTATGTTCATTCTATTTTGATTCTTAGTTTTTAACTAAATCTTTGATTGCATCAAATGTCATTGACTTAGGTCTCTCTAGTGGGAACCCTAATGCTCTTGACCAACATAATGATGATAATACACCTAATGCTCTTGAAACTCCGAATAACACAGTATAATATGTGTACTCTTTAAGACCATAATGTACAAGCAATGCACCTGAATGCGCATCAACATTAGGCCATGGATTTTTAACTTTACCTAGAGCACCTAATACTCTTGGTACGATCTCAAATAAACTCCATACGATATTAACGTAGTCGTCGTCTTTGATATAATCTTCTGCAAACTTCTTCTGAGCCATAAACCTTGGATCTGGCTGACGCAATACTGCATGACCGTATCCTGGTATCACTTGACCTTTGGCCAATGTATCATGTATATACTGCTCTATCTGCTCTGGAGATGGTTTAGTAGTATCTAGTGATTCTACCATTTCAAATATCCACTTGATTACTTCTTGATTGGCCAATCCATGTAATGGACCTGCTAGAGAATTCATACCTGCAGCTAATGAGAAATAAGCATCACTCAACGTAGACCCTACTAGATGTACGGTATGTGCTGATGCATTACCACCTTCATGATCTGCATGGATTGTAAGATACAATCTCATTAAAGATTGAAAGTCTTTATTTTCAACACCCAATAAGTGAGCAAAATTTGCTGCCCAATCAAGTGAATCATCAGACTTGATGTGATTTCCTTTATGATATACCTTTCTATATATATATGCTGCTACTTTAGGAAGCTTAGCAATAAGATTCATAGCATCCTCATATGTTGGATCCCAGTAATCATGCTTACTTATACCCTCTGCATATCGTTGAGTGAATACACTCTCTGTCTGCATAGAGTTAATAGCTACACTAAACTGTGCCATTGGATGAGAATCATCAGGCATAGCATCTATCGCAGCGAATGTATGTGCAGGCACATCACTTCTTTTCTGCCATTCTTTAGTCAACCATTGTACTTCTTCATTCGTAGGGATCTCTCCTACTAGCATCAACCAGAATAAACCTTCTGGTAGCGGCTCTTCACCACCTTCCACTTTTGGTAGTAACTCTCTCAGCTGTGGTATAGAATACCCTCTAAATCGAATACCTTCATGAGCATCCAACTGAGAAGTCTCCCAAACCATACTTTTTACTCCTCTCATTCCTCCGAACACTTGACTCAGAGTTACCTCATCAACCTTAGTATTTCCATTCTCTTTTAAGAATGCTTTGATTTCTACTTTTAATGCAGCTGATTTTTCTTGAAATTTTTTCTTTAATGGGTCCATTTAGTGGGTATTATTTGCCTTTTTAGAATTATATAATTATGAATGAAAAATAGTACGTTTTTGTTTTAGTTTTTACCGTCTGGCGGTAATACTTTGTTTCCATGTGGCCTTTCTTGCTCTGACACTTTGGTCGATCTGAGCTTACTGACGTTCTTACCTCTTTTCATTTTAGAGTCTTCTTGCCTCATTTTATATACAGCAAGTTGCTTCTTGGTCATCACTTGCTGTATAGATTGCTCCATACCTGCATAGATCGCTTTTCTCTTAGTTCTATACACCTTTGGGCTCTGCTCTCGATACCCAATGATATTATTAAGATCTACGTATTTCTTTTCTATGATTTTTTGCAATTGTAACTTCTGATTGTCATCCATACCATACCTCTCAGATAGTGTAGTAGCCTCTATATATACTTGTTTCTGATTGATCACCTGTGCCGACATGGACAAGGTACTCGTCAAAAATAACATTATTAGTATGTGCTTCATCTGTTAGACTTTATTCTTTACTAACTACAATTATCTTAGATTAATTCTGAAAAACTAAGTTTTTAAAGAATAGATTTTCAAAATTCTTACAATAATACTAACGATCTATCATATAATGCAGCGTTTAAATGTTTTTGACATACATTTTTAATTCGTATATAATTGATTGCGATCAAATATTCCATTGATTATTATTATAAATCCGGAAGTAATCACCCAGCAACATACTCGGTCGCCAAACATCATGTAGCCATAATTTTAAATCGAAATATGATTACTAAATAAGATGTTACTGCTACATTTGCTAGTAATATGATTTTGATTGGCGATATACTTGTAAGTGACGAATTAATAAATCAGCAATTTGTCTGTGATTTATCTAAATGTAAAGGTGCTTGCTGTGTAGAAGGAGACTTTGGTGCTCCACTAGATAAAGCGGAACAAGCGGCAATGCCTGAATATTTTAAGAAAGTAGAACATATGCTCTCTAAGGATTCACTTAAGGTTATTGAAGCAGAAGGATACACTAGACCATATGAAGAAGCCAAGATGATCGGTACTCCTTTACTGGCAGATGG
>CALDEO010000230.1 GCA_937942465.1 uncultured Saprospiraceae bacterium | reverse complement strand
CGGACTTTAGGTATTCTTGATATTTTGGCTGTTACCTCTGGCTCAAATCCGAATCTATTTTCCTTTAAACTTAAAGACTGTATCATCTCTCGTCGCCACATTTTGTAGCAGGTCTCCATATCAGTCAGGTTTAGATTGGTCATTGCATTGGACATGGAGGTCAGCAATTTATTACCAATAGAATGCCAGAAAAACAATATACGGTGTGGCTTACCACCCATAAATCGACTCCCGTACACAACATCTGCAAATCCATCCAAAATAGGCTGCAACAGTATATTAAATTCCTGAGGATCATACTCTAGATCCGCATCTTGTACAATCACATAATCCCCTGTTGCCTCTTTGATACCTGTATGTAGTGCAGCTCCTTTACCTTGATTGACATCATGACTTCGATACTGAATATTTTGATCAGGATGCGCAGTCATATAAGCTTTCACCACGGCTTCGGTTTTATCCTTAGAGGCATCATTGACGATAATTATTTCCTTTCGGAATCCGCCAATAAGCTCTACAGTATCCACCTTATCCAATATTCTTTCAATGGTGTTTTCTTCGTTGTATGCAGGTATAATTATCGATAAAGTCTGACTCATGATGTTGCTAAGATCTATTTTTTTTATTAAACCGTTATGATTTCAAAGCTAGTTGTTATTTCGGCATTTGGCTCTAGCATTTTTGATACTGAGCAATATTTCTCTACCGACATATCTATAACCTGCTGCGCTTTATGCTCTTTGATATCGCCTGTAAGTATATAATGCATGTTGATTTTTATGAAAATTCTTGGTATTTCCTCTCTTCTTTCCGAAGTCACCTTAACTTCTATATCGTCCAGTTTTTGTCTCATTTTCTCTAGTAAAGACACGATATCGATACTACTACAACCAGCAACTGCCATAAGTACAGACTCCATCGGGCCGACTGCATTACCATCACCACTGAGCTCCAGTTTTTGACCTTTTTCGTTGATTCCTTCGAAGTGTTGGTTATCGTTTATTCTCTTGAGAGTTATATTCATTTGAGACTATTTTTATTGCTTACGCAAATGTACTACTTAATCGGGATAGCTACTCCACGGTACTTAGGCAATACTTCCTTAAATCTTGTAAATGACTCTAAAGGTCCGTCTGATACGCCGCTATTGGCAAGCCATGCGGGTATATAACCAGCGGGTTCCATATGTCCTGTATGAGTGATTTTAGTTTGATTACCATTAAGCTTTTGGATATTATATTCAGCTCGCATGACTAGCACTCGTACCATACCATCATTCTCTTTTACATCTCCGTCAAATGCTTTCAAGTCAACCCTAGCTCCATCAGCAGTCAACTCCATCGATGCATCGATCTCAGCATATCGATCTCTTACAGGCCAAGGTAGATCGAATACCATAAAATATTGTGCTCTGTTACTACCGATCACCGTATCTACCCGTACTTCGTTGATATACATGTACCAGTCTGATAGTTTGTTGAGGTCGATGAGGCCAGCGATTATGGTATTGAGACTTTCGTCAATGATTGTCTCCATTTTAAACTCTTTTATATCGGAGTCGGCCATTGCTCGGGTCCATACCTTGATGCTATTTTCATCTTTCTCTAGCTCCCAACTCTCTTGAGAGATTGATATGCTTACGCAAATAAAAGAGATTGCAATAATCAAAATTGACTTCATACATTGAGTAACGATGAGAACAGCCCATTAGTTATCATCACAAATTGTGAATTATATATTTTTTAGAAGTTCATAAACTGCCGAAGGATTGAATAATTAAATCAAATTGGTATCTTGATCATTCATACAATAGATCATAGATGTTATTAGCAGCTTTTCAAGGAGGACCGTTTTTCACCAATGATGCAATTATATTAGGAATCTTACTCAGTATTCTTGCCGTTATATTCTATACAGAATCTATCGAAACGGGATTTTGGAAGAAATTCTACACATTCGTGCCTTCCTTACTGCTATGCTATTTTGTACCGGCTTTTTTCCACTGGCCATTGGGGCTTATAGCTCCACATTGGTATGATGCATCATTGATTGATTTCTTTACATCCAATAGCTTGGCAATACCAGAGAGTCTAGAATACAACAAACTTACAGAATACCTAGAGGCCGCTGGATTTACTAAAGCAGACTTTGGTCAGTATCAACGCCACTCGCAGTTGTACTTTGTTGCATCTAGGTACTTGTTGCCAGCCAGTTTGATATTATTGTGTCTAGGTATTGACTTTAAGGGATTACTTAAGCTAGGGCCGAAAGCATTGATTATGTTTTTCTCTGCTACAATAGGTATTATCCTAGGTGGTCCAGTAGCACTATTGATTGTTAGTTATGTATTTCCAGGTGTGATAGATGCATCACCAGATGACCTCTGGCGAGGACTATCTACAATAGCAGGTAGCTGGATCGGCGGTGGAGCCAATCAGACTGCTATGAAAGAAATATTCGAGGTCAAGGATAGTATATTTACTACCATGATTGTAGTCGACGTAGTCGTCGCCAATATATGGATGGGCTTCTTATTATACGGCGCCAAGATCAGTGACAAGATTGATAAATCTTTAAAAGCAGATAACACTGCCATCAAAGATCTAATAAAAAGGGTTGCTGATTATAGAGCTCTCATATCT
>CALDEO010000229.1 GCA_937942465.1 uncultured Saprospiraceae bacterium | reverse complement strand
TTCTATTTATGATAACCCTGAAAGGGTGATCTCTCTCAGCATGGGGTACAACCCTATGCTCATTGTTTTAATATCTCCGATGAGCAACGAACAACAGATTGATGTTCGTCAGTTTGTGAAGCAATAGAAACAGAGATTTTTTAAAGTGAATATATTGATGGAGGTCAAAGATATTTTGCCTTCCATTTTTGTGTACTTGTGTTAAATGTGGCGATCATACGGCATCGGAGGTACAACCACCGACGATCCTACCGTGTTCTTAGATATCTTCAGAGTGCAACCCTATGCTCATAACCCATAACCCTATGCTCATAACCCAATGTTGCCTAAGCATCATAAAGATACCCAACAAAAAAAGCATGAACCTCAATCAAGAGATTCATGCTTTCCAAAATATTCGCATGACAATGCAAATAAAAATATCTTATGCGCTTACTTCATCTTTACAGAATGCGTCAAAAGCTTGTGTCAGATTCTCTGCGATCATCTGAGCTGATCTACCTTCGATGTGGTGTCTCTCGATCATGTGTACAAGATTGCCATCTTTAAATAAAGCAATCGCTGGGCTACTTGGAGGATATGGCAACATAAGGTCTCTTGCTTTGGCAACAGCCTCACCATCAACTCCTGCAAATACGGTAACCGCCTTGTCTGGGGTATTCGCATGTTGCAATGACATCTTAGCAGCAGGTCTTGCATTGGCAGCTGCACAGCCGCATACACTATTCACTACAAGTAGTGTTGTGCCTTTAGGGCTATTGAGTACTTGCTCTACTTCTTGAGCAGTCTTTAATCCTTCAAATCCGAAATCTGTCAAGTCTTTTGACATCGGTATAGTTAGTTCTACTGGGTACATAGTTTATATCTTAATTTGATCTTTATAACTTAAGAATAGCTAAATTAGTTGCTTTATGACGTAGTTTATAATTTAAAATTGCAATTTTATATATATTGGATTTATAATTTATATGATCTTTGTATCTTAGATTTTAAATAACTTTGGGTTTCAACGGTACTTACACATCAAAATCAACGTTAATATATTTATTAATCAATCAGAATATGAAAAAAGTAATTTTCGGTATTTTCTCTATGATTCTAATTCTAGCGAGTTGTATGCGTGATAAGTTTGAACCGGTAGAGACGGTATGTGGTGTTGATACGGTGACGTATGATGCAGATATTGCTCCTCTAATACAAGAGACCTGTGCTTATGTAGGGTGTCACACCGGTATAGGACAACAAGATAGATACTCTAGCTATGCGGAGCTGCAAGATGCTATAACAACTGGCAATTTTTTTAATGAGGTACTAGAAACTCGTGACATGCCGCCATCATATGATATAGAAGTACCTACAGTACAACTTACAGATGATCAATATAATTTATTTGCTTGTTGGGCAGAGGCAGGCTATCCAGAAAAATAAACTCAATTCTTTCATTTGTCTTACGACGAATGTTACATAATATCTGACATGAAGAACTTATACACAATACTCGTATGCTGTCTAGCTTTAGTAGCTGCTAATGCACAAGAGACCGTCTTTGAGACATTCAAAGATACACGAGTGATAAACTCTCACTCTGTAGAAACCATCAAACAGGGCAAGATGGATATGCGTATATCGCATAGATTTGGTGATTTTGCTGGTGATGCAGGAGGCTGGAGATCATTTTATGGATTAGAAAATGCGACAGACGTACTCATAGGGTTCGAATATGGACTTACTGATAAATTTATGGTTGGTATCAATAGAGCCAAAGGTGCAGGTCCATTGCGTCAGAATGTCAATGGAGTATTCAAATACAGAATAATCACACAAGAGATTAATGGTCGTAACCCATTCAGTCTAGCGGTAGCAGGTGTCGCATCTGTAACGACGATGAAGGGTAGTGAGACACCTGGTGTTTTGAGCTTTTTTGACAAAGGGTCTCATCGTACTTCATATCACCTAGAGACGATATTAGCACGTAAATTTTCACCAAGATTTTCAGCTCAGTTTTCTTTTGGTTGGACATTCAGAAACTTAGTAGAATCTGCTGACAAAAATGACTTAGTCAATATTGGTGCAGGATTTAGAGTACAGTTGACAAAATCTATAGGTCTTATTGGAGATCTTATATTCCCAATCTCAGAGTTACGTACTGCTGCTAATGATTATTACCCACCATTGGGTTTTGGTATGGAGTGGGATACAGGAGGTGGTCATGTCTTTCAGATCAACTTCACCAATGCAACTGGACTAGTCGAGACCGATTTTATCCCATATACTAGGACGAGTTGGGGAGATGGAGAGTACCGATTAGGATTTACAATAGCGAGATTATTTACATTATAATGTTGAAAAAAATAAAAATAGTAGCTGCTAGCATTTTGATGTTAGTATTGGCCCTTGGCTTTACGTCTATTGCGGTAGAGGATACGCCATTTAAGGCAACGGATAGTCTAGCCGATGTATTGGTTAAACTAGGTGACTCACCCAATCTAGGTAAGTATCCAAAATTTGTTGATGGAGTATCTGCAGCAGCAGGAGAGGCGATCATCAAGGATGGATTCGCTCAGAAGCTGAATGGGAAGAAAACTAAAAAACAATCAAAGCATTTCGTATGTATATCGTGCCACAATGTGGTTAAAGAAGATCCTGACTTGGCGTATCCTGATCCGCAAGAGCGACTAGAATATGCCGTAGAAAAAGGAATCCCTTTTCTGCAAGGTACTACACTATACGGAGCAGTCAATAGAGACACATATTACAATGGAGACTATGACAAAAAATATGGAGCTCTAGTAGATGCCGCTCGTGGGGATGTACGTGAGGCGATACAGTTATGTGCTACAGAATGTGCTCAAGGTAGAGCTCTCCAAGAGTGGGAGATAGAGTCGATCCTTGCATACATGTGGACAATAGATATCAAGATGGGAGATCTAGCAATGGCAGGAGAGGAAGTAGACTTCGTCAATGAAGTATTGAACGGTGAAGATGATAGTAGATCAGAGGCATTAGATTTGCTGTCAAGCAAATACTTAAACTTTAGTCCAGCGACATTTTCTAAACCACCAGATAGTCGTAAAGAAGGATACCTAGATCTAGTAGGTAAACCAGATAATGGAAAGCTTATCTATGAGCATAGTTGTATGTACTGTCATGAAAAGCAGAAGTATTCATACCTACACTTAGATACTCATAAGATGAGTTTACGTCATCTCAAGAGACATATCGATGGGTATACAAGGCACTCTATCTATCAAGTTATAAGATGGGGAGTACCCGTGAAGTCAGGTAAGAGATCTTACATGCCTCAGTACCCTCAAGAAAAAATGTCTGATCAGATGGTAGAAGACTTAAGAGCTTACCTAGAGGCCAGTTGATGACTGATAGATCAACCAATCATCGTAATGATCGATATCGTCTAAAGTATCCAATAAGCTTATTTCCATATCGAGGTTGTCAGCAATTTCGATCGTCTGTCCGAGTACATGCTCCGATGACCACGTGACATCTTGGAATACCTCAGGTACATGCTTATTCATACCAATACCAAAATACCCTCCGTCGGTAACGGGTCCTAATACAAGGTCATGTGTATTCAATACTGAGAATGCCTCGTGGACAGTCTCTGAGTTGATATATGGACAATCACTACCGATTAGAAACAATCGATCATATTCGTCGAAAGACTCCTTAAAAGCTTGGCTCATCCTCTGGCCTAGATCATCACCTACTTGCTGTTTTTTATGACACAATATCGTATCCCACTCATCAGACACGATCTTATCGCTGTAGTATACGAGTACATCACACTTTACAGAGACTGCGAGGGCTCTAGTGATTGTGAGTAGTTCTTTATATATTTCTAAGGCTTTTTCATCACCTGCATCCTTAGCAACTCGGGTTTTGACTTTACCTAATACTGGATTCTTTGTAAATATGATTAATGCGGCCTTATTACTTACGTTTTCCATCTTTATCTTCTTCTTTAAGTCGTACTTCTTTACCGTCCTCTAGCTTCTTAGATACTGCTGAGTATGGTCCTGTCACAATCTGATCTCCTACATTGACTCCTTTGGTGATTATGATATAGTCGTCATCTTGTATGTCGCTTGATACCTCTTGCATACGTACCGTATCAGCTTCCATGATGAATACTACCTCAAGGAGTTCATCATTGTCAGATTTGGTTGAAGTGCTATCTATATCTTCTGGTTCGCGAGTGGTTACTGCTTGGATAGGTACCGTCAGCGCATCGTCTACTTGATTGGTAAATACATCAACAGATGCTGACATCCCTGGTCTGAATGGATACTTGATTCCTCGGTTGACGATGTCTTGATAAGACTTTGTATCTATTCTTATTTTTACTACAAAGTTGGTCACAGATCCAGTGTTGAGACTCATAGCTCCAGTCGATATATTAGAGGCACTATTAGCGATCTCAGTTACCTTACCGGTGAATATTTTATCTAGATAAGCATCGACTTCGATATCTACGTTGTCGCCTACTTTTACTCTGAGGATATCGTTTTCAGATACATCCACCTGTACTTCCATAGCACTTAGATTAGCTACTCGCATCATCTCTGTACCAGCCATCTGTATTGTACCTACTACTCGCTCACCTTTTTCTACTGAGAGACTAGATATGATACCACTAGCAGGTGCTTTGATCGTTGTACGACTTAGGTTGGTACGGAGTTCTTTGAGGCTTGCTTCAGCACTTTTTACAGAGTATTCGGCACTTTCAGCACTTTGTTCGGCTGACTTGATACTAGCTTCTGAGGCTCTGAGGTTTGCCTCAAGTCCTAGTAGATTAGATTCTGATTGCTCATATTCTTGAGTAGATATGACACCATCCTCTTTGAGTTGAATATTTCTTTTGTGTATTGTTCTAGCATTAGCTAGTTGCGCTACTATTTGTTCTTTTTGAGCGATGCTACTCTGCACTTGACTTCTCGACATCGACACTTGAGACTTAGTTGTATTGACACTCGCAGTTCCTCGCTCTACAGCAGATACGTATGCATCAGGATCTATTTTGGCTAGGATCATACCGATGACCACACTATCACCTTCTTCTACATACAGTTCTACGATCTCACCCGATACATCTGAGCTTATTTTTATTTCCGTTTCCGGGAATACCTTCCCAGATGCTGATACCGTCTCTAGGATCGTTCTTTTAGCTGCTTTCTCTACCGTTACCTCTATTCCTTTAGGCTTACTTTGAAATTTCATTACCGAAATACCCACCACTACAAGTAGCAAGATTAATAAGCCAATGATCCAATATTTTCTTTTACTATTCTTAGCCATAACGCAAGCGTATTTTTATGAGAAGCAATTCTGAGTAGTTGATTAAAAAAGTGACATGATATCATGTCGACTATAAATGTACAGACTAGTTGATGTTTAAAGGCTTTCCAAGATAGAAATCTATGACTTTCACTCTGAATAAGTAATCGTACTTAGCGATCAATAGATCGATATCTGCATTTTCCTTTGTTGTCAATGCATTATTATAGTCATAGGTGTTGATAGCGCCTAGGTCAAATCTTTTCTGAGCATTATTGAATGCTGCTGACTGGGCTTTGTTGTTTTTCTGAGCTGCTATATAGGCACGTTTTGCTGCTCTAGCATCTGCTAGTGCTTGTTGTATATTGATCTTTAAGTTTTCTTTCAACTGCTCTGTAGATAGGCGAGCACTCTCGATGCCTATTTTTGCTCGTTCTACATTACCCTTATTTTGGTATCGATTATAGATCGGGATATTTAAGCCAAATCCAACACCATAAGACACGTTCTCGTCTAACTGTGTAAAATACCCTGATTGCGATGTGATAGGTACTAGTTGATTGGTCCCGATCACAGCTGGAGTACCATCGATAAGCACATTGCTCTGTTGTACCACCTGATCAAATCCATCAATGGATATTCCTTTGTTAGAATAGTTAGTACCTACAGATGCACCGACTGTTAGACTTGGGAGTAGGGCAGCATTAGCTACTTTCTTATCTAGTATAGCACTCTCGTACCGGAGGTCTCCTGCTTTGATATTAGGTTGATTGGTCAGTCCTTTTCTGTATACTTCGTCAAATGTCAATATATCTGGATCATCTGTCACTTCTAGGTTGCTAGGAGGTGTTACTATTTCGAATGGAGCACTAGGCTCTAGTCTCAGTAGTTGCTTTAAGTTGAGGACATTGATTTCGTAGACGTTTTTGGATTGTACTGAGGTCTGCTCGGCATTCGTTATTTGCGCTTCGATGTCGTATCGATCGTTTTCTGGTCTACTACCTACACGTATGAGTTTATTTATTTGGTCCAGTTGTGTCTTGGCTAATTCGTATTGGCGATCAGCAATTTTCATTCTATCCTTAGCAAATAATACATTGAGATATAATGTAGCGACATTCAACGCAAGTGTTCGTTCTGTATCTTCTGCATCTTGCATAGCAGCTTCTTTGTTGATTTTGCTTTGCTGTATTTGGTTTTTGATACGACCACCATTATAAAGGGTCACTCCTGTATTAAGCGAGAGATTGTTAGACAAGAAAGTCGAACTCACAAACTCGTTGGTTGTCGGTTCTATCGATCGACCAAAATTCCAGTTGAGATTGGAGCTACCATTAAGATTAGGATATCGGCTATGTTTCGATATTTTTTCTGATATCTCTGCTTGATCAATTGCGAGATTAGCTTGTTGTATAGATATGCTCTGTTTTTGAGCATGTGTGATACATTTTTGAAGATCCCATTGCTCTTGAGCACTAGCATTAACAGTAATGAATATCGAAATTATTATTAGGTTAAAGTACAGTTGCATTGCTTGACAATTAATTTAATGTCAATATCTTTAATAAATATCGTAACAGAGCTGTTTATTATATAAAAACAGTTGGAAATTGGATAAACCTATTTGTTCTAAAGATATTCTATAAATGTGACCAAGTAACTTTACCTTTACATTATGCTTCATTTTAAACAATATCATCACGAAACTTCAACAGAGTGGGTGACGTTCATCCACGGCGCTGGAGGTACTTCTTCTATCTGGTTTAGACAGTTGAGGGAGTTTAGGAAAGAGTTCAATCTTTTACTGATTGATCTTAGGGGTCATGGTTTGTCTCAAGCTAAGTTTAGTCCCAACAATATTAAGAAGTATACTTTTGAGTTTGTGACCAATGATATTATTGAAGTATTAGATCATTTAAAAATAAAAGAGTCTCATTTCGTAGGGATATCGATGGGGACAATATTGATAAGAAAGGCAGCGGAAATGCGACCTGAATTGGTCAAGAGTATGGTCATGGGTGGAGCAATATTAAAGCTCAACATTAGATCTCAGATATTAATGAAACTGGGGGTGATGTTCAAGTCAGTACTTCCGTTTATGTTATTGTACCGATTTTTTGCTTGTGTCGTTATGCCTCGACGCAAACATTCTAAGTCTCGTAATATTTTTATCAATGAAGCTAAGAAGCTGTACCAAAAAGAATTTATCAGATGGTTTAAGTTGGGAGCAGGTGTAAGACCTATTCTTAGATTATTCAGATCTGTTGATATTGCAATACCTACACTTTATGTTATGGGAGATGAGGACTACATGTTCTTACCACCAGTCGAGTATATCGTCAAGAAACATCAGAAATCAGAAATGGCTGTATTACCAGAGTGTGGCCATGTTGTGAATATTGATAAACCTACGTTGTTTAATAAAGTATCAATTGACTTTATTAATAAAGTGTCTTTGGGTTTAGCATAGTCTTCAATTTATCTTCCCAAATATAGAGAACTCAATGTAGTGACTCCGATTAAGCGATCAGAGATAGCACCAAACTCACTTA
>CALDEO010000228.1 GCA_937942465.1 uncultured Saprospiraceae bacterium | reverse complement strand
ATAATTGATTTAAAATCTGTTTCATAAGATGTTGGATTATGCGTGGTCTAGAAAGTTTTTCATCATGGTCTTACCATCGGGAGTCATGATCGACTCTGGATGAAACTGTACCGCATGGATGTTATATGTCTTGTGACGGAGTGCCATTATTTCGTTGTGATCATCGATACAAGTGACTTCGAGTTGGTCGCCCAATTGTGCAGTATCGATTACCCAAGAGTGGTATCTACCTGCCTTGAAAGTCGAGTCTATACCTTGGAAGATCAATGCTTTGTCATCTGTTATTTTCATATCCGTCTGGAGTCCGTGATATACAGAGTCTAGATTTTTAAGTGAAGATCCATATACTTCTCCGATCGCTTGCAAGCCTAGGCATACGCCGAATATCTTCTTGGTAGGGCCATACTCCTCGATGATCTTCTTGAGTAGTCCAGCTTCGTCAGGGATGCCAGGGCCAGGGGATAGGATGAGGTAGTCGTATGCATCCAATTGGTCCAGAGTCAGCTCATCGTTGCGCTTGACATCGATCGGGTGTCCGACTAGTTCTTCGATCAGGTGTACGAGATTGTAAGTGAACGAATCGTAATTGTCTATGATTATAATTTTCTTCATTACCTATATCGTTTGAGCCATATCGATGGCCTTTTTTAAAGCTGCTAATTTGTTATATACTTCTTGGTTTTCACTCGCTTCTTGGGAGTCGATCACTAGACCTGCACCTGCTTGATAGTGCAAGTGGTTGGACATACTGAGGAATGATCTAATGACGATCGCATGATTGAGATCTCCATTAAATCCGATCATACCGATACCGCCACCGTAGAAACTCCTCTGGTGTGGCTCGTACTCATGTATGAGTTGCAATGCTCTATATTTGGGAGCACCCGATAAGGTCCCTGCTGGGAATGTATCTGCAAATATCTGGAATGCTGACTGTCCCTCCTTGAGCCTGCCTGTAACCTTAGATGTGAGGTGTATCACATGACTGAAATACTGAACTTCTTTAAAGTTGACCACTTGTACATCAGTAGCATTTTTGCTGAGATCATTACGAGCTAGATCGACTAGCATGACATGTTCAGCGTTTTCTTTTGGGTCGGCGAGTAGCTCCTCTGCCAGTAGTTGATCGGCCTGATAGTCTCCCGTTCGTCGGAATGTACCTGCGATTGGATGTATCTCAGCAATACCTCCCTCGACCTTGAGCTGCGCCTCTGGCGAGCTACCAAATATCTTGAATGATCCATAGTCAAAATAGAACAAATATGGACTCGGGTTGATCGATCTCAGGGCACGATATACATTGAATTCATCTCCTTTAAACCCTTGTTTAAATTGCCTAGACAATACCATCTGGAATATGTCTCCACGTTGGCAATGCTCTTTGGCTTTCACTACAAGTTGCATGAAGTCAGCATCAGACATATTGCAAGTCTCCTCACCTTTAGTGTCAAACTTGTAGGACTGATAATCTTGGATCTGTAGTAGATTGGCGATCTCTGTGATTCTGGATTCCTCACCTTCAGGGCAATGCTCGACCAACGTCAGTGTATTATGAAAATGGTCAAATATAAACGCAAATCTAAAAAAGTCATATCGTACCGTAGGGATAGATTCGTTTTTAGGTTTGGTATATTCTAAGGTGTCGAAGTACTGCACAGAGTCAAATCCGCAATAGCCAAATAACCCGTCAGCAGGGCTTGCCTCTTCCTCATTGCTACAGTCGAATGACGCCGTATAGCTATCAATACTATCCACAATATCTACCATAGGACTCGTCTTGCCATCGATCGTGACCTTCTTGTCCTCAACAATAAGATGTGATAACGAATCAAAACACAAAAATGAAGAACTGTCCTCTTTCGAGGAATAATCAGACGACTCTAGCAATAGCACCTGACTGTATCGCTCCCGCAGCTTAAGATATAAGCCCACCGGAGTAGTAAGATCTGCTAGAAACTGATTTTTATAATTTGTGTATTTCATAATCCTCTCATCATTGAACAAAAAAAGCGGCTTGCCGAAAACCGACAAGCCGCTATATCTATATACATCATAGAATCGAACTAGTGTCTCGGTTTAGGGAGTTTACTAGAAAGCCACCATGCTGTTATGTTATTCATTTTAATCATCAATACAAAGCAAAGCATTTTTTAACTAATAGTAAAGTATTGGCAATAGATATTTTTTATTTGGATGTGTTGGGGGGGTGGAGAGGGGTGGTAAAGGAATCTAATGGTTTATCATCTTCATTGCTGTGTTTTGAAGATTTGAACTTATATTTGGACTAGTCACAGGATTCCATTAAAGCATGCATTTCGAAGAGTTAGTGATAACCAAAGGAAAATATACAGAATTCTTAATTACGATAATGGGAAGCATAAGGAAATGAATAACGAAGAGAAGGGTATTAATGAATTTAGCATAAAACACTTTGACAATAAAAGTAAACAATTGTCAATTAGAAGTAATGAGCTAGTAGTGAACGGCGGAACAAAGTTTAGCCATGAATTACAGGATCGACATTTAAATAACTTTTATGAAATCCATGTAGATGGAGTAATGTTAATTAAATATATATGGAAAGAGTCTGGTTATCTGGGGTTTCTGTCAGGTAATAATGGCCCATTAGGTGTTTATAGTAAGGCGAACGATCAGCTTATAATCAATTCTCTTTTGGGCAAACGCTTAAATGAGAAAACGCTTATAAAAATATACGAAGAGTCTTCCACTGAATTATACAAAGAAAGGATTCCATTAATGCTCGAAGAATATAATAAGCCTAATATTTTGATTTATGGTTGTAAAATTTGTGGAGATAGAGGTTGTGGCGGAATCTATGTAGTGTTTTGACCCCTATAAAACAAGAGTACTCTTTTAAATTTCGATTAATAATTAAGCGGTTAATTTTTTCATTATAATAAGCTGTTTGTCAGCATTCCATTTTTCC
>CALDEO010000227.1 GCA_937942465.1 uncultured Saprospiraceae bacterium | reverse complement strand
GACACGATCAGTGTACCTATTCAACTTGATGTAACCGACGTTACAGATTTTGATGCATTGATCAACATAGCTGAGATTACAAGCTCAGAAGATTTGAATGGCAACGATATATCACTTCTAGATATTGATAGTTTTGCTGATGATGATCCTACCAACGATACAGGTGGAGTAGTCAATACGCCAGATGATAACAATACCACAGGTGCTGGTAATATAGGAGAAGATGAAGATGATCACGATCCAGCTACAGTGCCTATCTACGATATGGCATTGATGAAGGTTGCAAATAGTAATGCACCTGCAGTTACTGGTCAAGTAGTGACATTCACGATCACAGTGTATAACCAAGGAAATAGTCCTGTTACCAATGTATCAGTTGCTGATTACTTGACTGATGCATTCGCATTGAGCCCTACAGACCCTAATGGCTGGAGACCACAAAATGCTGACTCGACAATATACCAGACTACACTTAATGGTGTTGTTATACAACCAGGTGGTCAAGCAGATATTGAGATAGATTTAGTAGTATTGCCAACAGCAACTGCTACTAGCCTTTTAAATGTTGCCGAAATCGTTGAATTTACAAATCCAGATGGTATCGTAGTAAGTCCTTTTGATATTGATTCTGATGCAGATTATGATGTGTCTAATGATGTAGGAGGTGTAGCTAATAGTCCATCAGATAACGTTATAAACGATGATGGAATGGACTCGGATACCGATGGTGTTATGGATGAAGATGATCATGATCCAGCAGCGATTCCTTTTTATGATTTAGCACTTATCAAAACAACTCCATTAGTACCTGTTGAGTTAACAGATGTAGTAGAGTTCCAAATAGAAATTTGTAATCAAGGTGATGAAGATGCGCAGAATATCGTCGTTACTGACTATATCCCTACAGGATTAGCTTTTGTTACCGATGGTAGCAATGCAGCTTGGGATACAACTGATCCTTTAAATCCTACGTATACACATGTAGGTCCATTATTGATGACAGATTGTTTCACATTTAGCATATTCTTAGAAGTAATCGATGATACTCCTGCCAACCTTATAAACATGGCAGAGATTGCATCATCTGAAAATACAGCAGGTGATGATCGTACGTTTTCTGACTTCGATAGTACTGCCGATAATGACAATACCAATGATAATGGTAATGAGCCATATAGTGTATTTGATGATGTCAATGACCAGAATGGCCTAGGCGGAGGTGATGAAGATGATCACGATCAGGCATGGTTATTAGTTTGTGAAGAGATCAGTTGTAAATCAGAATTAAATATAAGTTTAGATGAAAATTGTTCGGTAGATTTCACAGCAAATATGACTGTGACACCAGCTACGTATCCTAATAGTGTATACACAATAGTAATCACAGATGCTGACGGAAATATAGTTGATGGTAACTTTACTTCAGATGATATAGGGCAGACATTCTTTGTGACTGTAAGTATTCCATTATGTGATGATGTTACTTGTTGGAGTACGATCACGGTGGAGGACAAGTTCCCTCCAGTAATAGATTGCCCTGCTGATATGACTATTAGTTGTGTTGGACTAAGTGCAGTACCTGAGCCTACAGTAAGCGAAAACTGTGGTACGTATACGTTGATCACTTTAGATGAGGTTGTTGATAATCTAGGTAATTGTGACCCTGACTATATCAGTAAGATAACAAGATCATATCAAGCAGTAGATGACCAAGGCAATGTAAGTCCTGTCTGTACATTTGATATATTCTTAGAGAGAATAGACTTAGCTGATGTGATGTTCCCATCACAAAACTTCCAAGCACAATTTGGAACTGCATTTGAGTGTGGTAGTGGATATGCAGCTGATGCTAATGGAAATCCAGATCCAAGTGTTGCAGGAGTACCGACATACCAAGGATTTGATTTATACCCAGATGTACCGATGTTATTCTGTAACGGATTTATTTCTTACGAAGATACAGAGTTGGGTACAGTAGGATGTGTACGTACAATCAGTAGAGTATGGACAGTAGGAGAGTGGCATTGTGGTGGTGATATGATGCGCTTAGGAGCTCAAGTCATCCAGATTGATGATACAACAGGTCCGATAATAACATGTCCAGCAGATATGACGGTAAGTACGAATAATGGTTTCAATAACTGTGAGGCGATCGTTACACTACCAAGTATCACATCAGCAGATGACTGTAATGCTCCCGTAGAAGTAGACATTATCTACCCGGGTGGATTATTGAATAATCAGAATGGTGGACAAGCGACACTACAAATAGGAGACAATACCATCACATATGTAGTATATGATGGTTGTTACAATAGCTCAAGCTGTACTATGACTGTCAATGTGAGAGATGAAAATCAACCCATTGCCTTATGTACGAGCAATACCGTAGTAGCTATTAACTCTGCAGGTACGGGTATCCTCAATGCGATACAAGTAGACAATGGCAGTTTTGATGACTGTGGTATCGATAGATATGAGATCCAACGTATGACTGACAACTGTGGCAATCCTACAGATCTAGTATTAGGATCAGAGGTGACATTCTGTTGTGCCGATGTAGGTACAGAGCAGATGGTATTATTCAGAGTATACGATACTAGCGGCAATTATAACGAGTGTATGGTAGCAGTAGAGATACAAAATAAGCAAGTACCTACGCTTACGTGTCCAGCAGATGTGACTGTAGCTTGTACAATGATATTTGATTTTGCAGATTTAGATACCCCATTCGGTGCAGCGACTACATCAGGTAACTGTAGTGCTATAGGGCTGACACAGAGTCAAGTAGATACTAGAAATACTTGTGGTATTGGAGTTATAACAAGAACATTCAGCGTAAGCGATGGACAAGGAGGTACAATCACATGTGATCAACGAGTGGTGTTTAACAACCCAGATCCATATACAGGACCTACAGCAACAGACTGGCCAGTAGATGTTACATTTAACAATGACGTATGTAACTTATTTGACTTGCAACCAGAAAACCTTCCTGCAGGTATGAATGAGCCGATTATTAATGAAGATAATTGTGATCAAGTAGCTGTAACATTCGAGGATGAGATATTTACATTCACTCCAGGTGAGGATGCATGTTATAAAGTATTGCGTACATGGACTGTGATCGACTGGTGTAGCAGAAATGCAGACGGTACGATCCCTCAGTATACACATGAGCAAGTATTGAAAGTAACGAACAGTATCGCTCCGACGATCACAAGTAGCATAGCTAATGTGGTAGTTGAGACATTCGATACCGAATGTGCCGCTGGGAATATCGACTTGATATTAACTGCAACAGATGACTGTACAGAAGCGGCTAACTTGAATGTTAGTTATACAATAGATTTAGATAGTAATGGTACGATAGATATCAACGGTAGCAACAATGATGCAAGTGGCAATTATAACATAGGTATCCATACGATCAAGTGGTCTGTATTAGATGGTTGTGGCAATTATACATTTGCAGAGTATACTTTTGAGATTAGAAATGCCAAGAGTCCACAACCGATTTGTATCCAAGGATTATCAACAGAGCTAGTACCGATGGATCTAGACAATGACGGTACATTTGATACAGAGATGGTGATGTTGCAAGCAGCTATGTTTGATGCAGGTAGTAATCATCCATGTGGATATGCAGTGACATTGAGCTTCAGTGCTGATATAACGGATACCGAGAAAGTATTTGGTTGTGATGACTTAGGTCAACAAGCGATCCAGTTATGGGTAACAGATATCAACGGTAATCAAGATTTCTGTGCAACATTTATAGTAGTACAGGATAATAATAATGTCAGCATCTGTCAACCAATGCCTAATCTAGCGAATGTGACAGGTCAGGTATCAACCAAAGAAGCACAACCAATCTCAGGTACATCAGTGGACCTAGAGAATGGTATAGCAGTACTTGGTGATATGACTGAGGAAACAGGATTATATGCATTCAATAGTATGCCATTAGGAGGTGAGTACGAGGTAGTACCTACTAAAAATGATGATGCATTGAATGGTGTAAGTACACTAGATTTAGTATTGATCCAAAAGCACCTTTTAGGCATAACACCACTAGATGAAGGATATGATCGTATCGCTGCCGATATTAACAACAGCGAGGATATCACAGCAATTGACTTGATAGAATTACGTAAATTGATCTTAGGAGTCTACGAGGAGTTCCCTAATAATACGAGTTGGAGATTTATCGATAAGCTTCATGAGTTTGCAGATGCCAACGATCCGTGGGATGGTGGATTTCCAGAGACCTACAACATTGATACTTTATCAGGTAGCATGTTGATCGACTTTGTCGGTGTTAAGATTGGAGATGTGAATGGTACCGTAGTAGCATCACTCAATGGTAATACATCAGCAGAGAATAGATCAGATAACGACTTGATCCTACAGATCGATAATAGAAATATATCTTCAACAGCAAGTACAATGCGAGTACCATTAATGAGTACTAACTTCAAAGAGATCGAAGGAATGCAGTTTACAAT
>CALDEO010000226.1 GCA_937942465.1 uncultured Saprospiraceae bacterium | reverse complement strand
ACACAGCTATTCACTTTGATGAGATGCTGGAGTATAGCAATACGTGCAGGATGGCCCAGTACTTTAGCATAGCTGGCTATTAAGTTTTGCTCGGCAGTGTATATTTCAGCTTTCGTAAGTCCCATAGCTTTATTTGTTCATTGCAATATTACGATGAATATATTTTATAATCAAGTTAGGTTGGAAAAAGTGTTTTGTCTTTATAGTTAAATACTATGAATTTATTCGATTTCTCGTTGCAGCATCACTTTAGTAGATAGGAAATTGAGTAGCGCATCTAGCTCGTTTCTGTTTTCAAATTCTGATAAAGAAAATTTCTTTGTTTTATTATTTCGGTACTTTAACTCAAGTATCTTTTCCTTTTTGAAGAACACAAATAGAAAACAAGATCCTAATAAAATTGATATAAGAGAGGCGACTATAACTTCTATGCTTATGGTGCCTCCTGTATCACTCATTACAAAAGATATAATCCCCAAAGTGATATATAGCCCAGCACCTAACAAGGCTAAGGCGAATATTAAAAGAATCAAACCATTTTTGATCGCCTTTCCTCTTTTATAGACAAGACTGTTCACTTCATTATACGCTATAGTGTCGTATTCAAATTTATTTCTTAGTAAATGGATCTTAGAATCACTTAACCCTAGGTAGTCACTTTGGAAGATGTACGTATTTTGCATTAGCCCCTTGTTTTATTAGTTGGTAACCATTAGACCACATACGTTTTATAGTCATGTTTTATAAAATGTATGTGGTAATGTAAAAGTTAACTTACTTATTTTGTCTTAGTCGCTTAATATTAAACCAACTGTACTACATCCCCTTGTTTAGGGATTAAGATGTTTTTAAAACCACCTTTTTTAAGGTATTTCTTATATTTTATCTGTGTATCAGGATCTCCATGTACTAGGAATATTTGTTTGGTTGAGTCTTTTTGATTTGAGATATGATCACGCATTTCTGTCCTATCGGCATGTGCTGAGAATGAGTCCATGATTTCGATATTAGCCCGTACTTGCTTCATCTCTCTGAATAGCTTGATCTCAGATACTCCTCTACGAAGCATACCACCTGGAGAATCCGGTGTACAATACCCAACGATCAAGAATGTGTTTTTAGGATCTTCGATATTGTTGAATAAGTGATGTTTCACTCTACCTGCATTCATCATCCCAGACGAACTAATAATGATACACGGTTTCTTAGATTTGTTGAGCTTTTTAGAGTCCTCAACATCTCGGATGTAATGTAGGTCATTAAATCCAAATGGATTGTCATCGATCAGTAAGTACTCATTTAGGTCATCGTCAAAGCACTCAGGATGTGCTCCAAATATATGGGTCGCATTGATCGCAAGCGGACTATCTACATAGATTGGTAACTTAGGCAGTATTCCTGCGGTCTCCATCTTGTCAAGCATATACACGATCTCTTGTGTACGTCCTAGACTGAATGCTGGAATAATTAATTTTCCTTTCTTTTTGACGCAGGCATCTTTGATTACTTGGAGTAGGCGATCAGATTGTTCAGGATTGCCTTCATGGTTTTTATCACCATAGGTTGATTCAGTTATTAAGTAGTCTACCTTTGGCATTTGTTGAGGATCTCTCAACATAGGCCTATCAGGTCGACCGATATCGCCTGTAAATCCTATTGTGGTGTATTTACCTTTTTCTTTGATTCGTAGTGTTACATTGGCACTTCCAAGTAAGTGTCCAGCATCTTGTAGCTTTACATCGATTCCTTTTCGGATTTTATTCCATTCACCGTACCCATATCCTACAAATCGTTCCATTGTTGGTCCGATATCTTTGGCAGTGTATAATGGTGATCTATTTTTCTTCTTTTTATTACGCTTCTTGTTTTTGCGGTTGTGCCATTCTACATCTCGCTCTTGTATTTTGGCGCTATCGAGTAGCATGATACTACATAGACTTCTGGTCGCATGAGTAGTGTATATCTTACCCTTAAATCCATCTCTCACGAGCTTTGGTATTCTACCGGAGTGATCTATATGTGCATGACTGAGTATGAGACAGTCTATCGATTTTGGATCGAATAGCCATTGGTTGTTTTTCTCCCAGATGTTTTTTCCTTTACCTTGAAAAAGTCCACAATCGAGTAGTATTTTGTATCCATCATTAAGAGTGATTAAGTGACTACTTCCAGTGACAAACTGGGCTGCTCCGCAAAATTTGATGTGCATACTTTTAGTTTTCTAATTGATATGACGTCAATATAAGAAATCTTAGACAGCTTAAGAGTGCTCATCTATGTTTGCTTAGTCGTTATGTGGGATTATTTATGTAGTTGGAGTATTACGGAGTGTATCTGATAATTGTTCTTTACTCGGGTAATACCCGATCGAAATAGTGAAATATTTGTAGTGTTATAAGTCTGTCACTCTATTACGTTAAGTGCTGTTTTTTAGTGAAAATTGAAGTTTTAATTATTGTTTTCTTAATTTTTCAATAGAGCCTTTTTGTTAGTTATCGTGGGGTAATACCCCGGTATTTAATATAAAAGGCAAATTTTAGGTTGTATTATAGTATAAATTGCAGCTAATTTTATTTGGTTAAATATGCTAATCAAAAGACGGTTTAAAGACAAAAATCATGCTTATAGATGGAAATGGTTCGTTATTGAAACATATGAAATGTTAAAACACATAATCATGTTTAGTTTGTTAAAAATGATCTTAATTTTGTACTGTTCTGGTTCGGCTAAATTTTGACTCATTCTGGTTAGGAATATGCAGGTTAAAGTTAGAGAAAGGCAAGTTGTCTTCTTTTTTTGTCGAACTAATTTACATTAGAAAGAGCTATTTGGTTCTTAATAAACAAGACTGATTGAAAACAAATCTATTGCCTAAGGTGATGTAATATTGTCTGTTTATTATAATCATGAAGCCGGTAAAAAATACGGTTATGAAAGTACCCAACCTTCTAAAAGAACGGTGGGCATTAGTTGTTTTTTCGAAGCCAACTAGAAGTACAGATTATATGGTCTCAGACTATGGCCGAGTAAAATCTGTACATAAAACCACTGCGGTAGAAAAATTAATCAAGACGAGACCTGATCATCGTGGATTTATCACTGTGAGCATTAAGCTTGATGGTGGATTTGGTTGTATATATGTACACAAAGAAGTTGCTACTCACTTTGTAGAGAAGAGATCTGAAGATTGCATCTACGTAATACACCCTAACTTTAAGAGAGATAATAATCATCATACTAAGATCAAATGGGTAACGGAGGCTGAATGGAAGGAATATATCAAAGAACGTAAAGTAGTATTTGGTTTTAAGAGACCGCCAGGTGGAGGTAACAAAAAGTTAACTCGTGGTCAAGTTGCATTGATCAAAAAAGCTTTAATCGTAGGTAAAACTCGTAAAAAAATGATCGCCAAAATGTTTGGTGTATCAAGTACTCAGATTAAAAGGATAGAACGAGGCGAAAACTGGGCAGATGTAGATCCAGCTAAATAAAACTTAAAACAAAAAAACCATCTCATTTCATAATACTTTTTTCATATTCTATGTTCATTGAGTATATGAATGTACACGAAGTAATTTCAAATAGAAGATCGATTTTTCCAAATCTATTTACTGGGGAGGCAATTGATGACAGTAGCGTATTAAAATTGCTTAATGCTGCCAATCAAGCTCCCAATCATAGGAATACTGAGCCTTGGAGGTTTATTGTGTTTGGCGAAGAGAGCAAGTCTGACTTAGCTGACTATCTACAGACATTCTACAAAGAGCATACACCTACCGAAAAGTATAAAGATTTAAAATATCACAAAATTGCCAAGAAGGTGGCTTCATCAAGCCATATCATTGCCATCTGCTATGAGGTAAGTGGCCAAGTGCCAGAGTGGGAGGAGCTAGCAGCTACCGCATGTGCTGTTCAGAATCTGTGGCTCGCCGCTACTGCTGATGGCTTAGGTGGGTATTGGAGTAGTCCTAAGTCCTAAGTCCATGTCAGAGGCAGGGGAGTTTCTAGACCTACCAGATAACCAGAGGTGTATTGGTCTTTTTTATTTAGGTGTACCGTTGGCAGAACTTCCACCAAAGAAAGAAAAGGGTAATATTCTTGAAAAAATTATTTGGAAAAAATAATACCATTAACTAATTGATTATCAGAGATTAAGAGTCTTTGGTGTTGAATGTAGTAGAATTAATTTCATATTTATTTTAGTTGCGAAGCAACGTTTTGTTTAACTATTGCACATAATTAGTTGAACAATATATTTTAACCAATTAAAATAGATACAATGAAATTAATCAAAAATTTAAGTCAGTGGATGCTTCTATTAGGAGTTTTGTTTATGGTTTCATCTTGTAATGATGATGAGGATCCGGTGACTCCACCAGTAGATAATGACAAAACAATAGTAACAATAGCAACAGAAACACCAAACCTAACTTCGTTAGTAGCGGCTTTGCAAAAAGTCAATTTAGTAGAAACATTAAATGGTACAACGGAGTACACAGTATTCGCTCCTACAGATGATGCTTTTGCACAATTCTTAGCAGATAATAATATAGCTACTCTTGATGATGTGCCAGATGCACTTTTAACACAGATATTATTAAACCATGTAGTTGTTGGAGAGGCTAAATCTACGGATCTATCTACAGGATATATCAATAGTGTAGCAACAAGAGGCGACGATGCATTGTCATTGTATATCAATACAAGCGCAGGTGTCAATATCAACGGAGTCAGTGATGTGATCACTGCTAATGTGGATGCTTCTAATGGTATTGTACATATTGTAGATGCAGTTATCGGATTGCCTACTGTAGTGACATTTGCGACAGCTGATGATACATTTTCTAGCTTGGTAGCAGCTTTGACAAGATCAGACTTGACGACGGACTACGTAAGTATATTGACAGGAGATGGTCCGTTCACAGTATTTGCACCTACCAATGATGCTTTTAGTTCTTTACTATCAGGTTTAGGATTTAGCTCGCTTGCTGATGTACCTGTGGATGTATTACAAACGATCCTAAACTATCATGTTGTAGCTGGAGCTAATGTACAGTCATCAGCATTAGTTGATGGTAATGCGGTAGAGACTTTTCAAGGAGAGTCTATTACGATCGACCTAACTGGTGGAGCTGGTATCATAGATGCGTCAGGTATGAAAGCCAATGTTGTGGCGGCGGATGTACAGTCTAACAATGGTGTTGTACATGCGATTGATAAGGTAATAATACCACAAGCGGTATTAGATATAATCAATCCGACGATTGCTGGTGTAGTATCTATGAATCCTGATTTTTCTAGTTTGTTGGCAGCGGTGGTGAAAGCTGACTTAGTAGAGACTTTAAGTGGTGATACGGAGTTTACGGTATTTGCTCCGACCAATGCAGCATTCGCTCAGTTTTTACAAGATAAAGGATTTGCAAGTTTGGATGAAGTCCCTGCAGATGCTTTAAAAACAATCTTATTGAATCATGTTGTTACAGGCACAGTACCATCGACAGCATTGAGCACAGGATATGTCAAAACTAATGCAGCAGAGAGCACGACAAACAACTTGATCGATATGTACATCAATCTTGATAGTGGAGTAGTCATCAATGGTCAGTCGACTGTAACGGCAGCAGATGTAGCCGCAAGAAATGGTATCATCCATGTCGTAGATGCAGTGATCGACCTTCCAACAGTAGTTACATTTGCAGTAGCTGACGGGACATTCGGTACACTAGTAGCAGCATTATCTAGAAGTGATAATGAGTCTAACTCAGGATTGATACCAGCATTGTCGGGTACGGGCCCATTCACAGTATTTGCACCTACCAATGATGCATTTGGTGATTTATTAGCAGAGTTAGGTGTATCATCTCTTGAGGATATCGACTTAGCAACACTAGAAGCAGTATTAAAGTATCACGTAATAGCAGGTAGTAATGTACTAGCATCTACCTTGACAGATGGTATGATGGTGGCAACATTTGAGGGTACAGAGATTACAATCGACTTAGATAATGGAGCACAGATTATAGATAATAGAGATAGAGTGAGTGACATAATTGTGACTGATGTACAGGCATCTAACGGTGTAGTACATGCAATCAATAAAGTGATTTTACCATAAGAGCCAAATCAATTTTATTGTTCTAATATGAGCCGTGACAGCAATGTCACGGCTTTTTTTTGATTTATTAACAACATCTTCTCGCTCGGTATTGTTATGCTTTCGCAAATGTCCAAAAATAAAATAAACATACTGTGGTTTAAAAGAGACCTTCGATTGCAAGATCACTTACCGCTCAAGCTTGCGATTGAGGAAGGGCTGCCGTTGTTTATATTTTATGCATTTGAGCCATCGATCATAGCGGACCCACACTATGATGATCGACATTGGATATTTATAAAAGAGTGCCTCGATGATCTTAATGTACACCTTGCACCTTACAATCATAAGGTACACGTAGTGACCAATGAAGTACTAGATATCTTATATGGTCTATCGATGTCCCATAGTATCAATAAGATCTACTCACATGAGGAGACTGGGCTGCGATCGACCTACAATAGAGATAAGGCTGTCGCCGAATGGTGTCGAGAGCATCATGTAGACTGGTCAGAGTATCCAAGTAACGGAGTGATACGAGCTAAGAAAAATAGGGAAGGGTGGATTAAGAACTGGTACACCTATATGTATGCATCACTAGATCAACCCGCTCTTAATAAGCTGTCATCAATTGAAAGTATCGATACACCCAAAGGACTCAAAGTAGGTGCTCCACTATTTGAAAATAGACTCGTCAATAGACAGCAGGGTGGGGTGACGCTTGCGCAAAAATACTTGGATAGCTTTGTGCAATCTCGTTGTGAAAAATACTCTTATCATATCTCTAAGCCCCGTGAAAGCCGCGGCTCATGTAGTAGACTGAGCCCATATCTAGCATATGGTTGTCTAGGGCTCCGACAAGTAGATCAAGCGCAGAGAGCTGGAGCGAATAAACGACAATTAAAGTTTTTTGGAGAACGACTCCGATGGCACAGTCACTTCATCCAAAAGTTTGAGATGGAGGATGAGATGGAGTTTCGTAATCTTAATAGAGGGTATAGTTCGCTAGAGAGAGCAGTCAATCAAGATCACTTCGAGGCATGGAAGACTGGCAAGACTGGATACCCGATGATCGATGCATGTATGCGCAGCCTTGTAGCTACTGGTTGGGTCAATTTCAGAATGAGAGCCATGTTAGTCTCCTTTGTAACATTACATATGTGGCAACATTGGGATCAATGTGCATTATGGTTAGCTAAGATGTTTCTGGACTTTGAGCCAGGTATACATTATCCTCAGATACAGATGCAAGCAGGTGTGACTGGTATTAATACAATCAGGATGTATAACCCGGTCAAGCAATCGCAAGATCATGACCCTCAAGGGATATTCATCAAGAAATGGATCCCCGAGTTGAGTAAGGTTCCAATAGAGTTTATACATGAGCCATACAAAATGTC
>CALDEO010000225.1 GCA_937942465.1 uncultured Saprospiraceae bacterium | reverse complement strand
TTTGTCTTTGTATGTTCTTGAAAAAGGAATTTCTCTATCGTTAATCATGATAAATCGATCATTCAGCGCTACAGATTCAATAAAATCTAAATTAACTATGAACCCTGAGTGAACTCGGATAAACTTACTAGATAACTTGTCGTTTAAATCTGTAAGGGTTGACCTTATTGGATATGATTTTTTGTCAAATAAGTGTACATTAACGTACTTTCCATCCACTTCCAGGTAAACGATGTCATCTATATCTATAGGTTTTAATGCACTCCCTACTTTTACATAAAAACGACTTTCAAATGATGCAACAGGATCGATATGAAAATTCGAATTTATCGTAGTCTCCAACGCATTCTTAAACTCTAATCTATCAAGGCTTTTCTTAAGAAAAAACACCTTTCTTAATCTAGATAACTCATCATAAACAGCATCTTCAAAGTAATTGGTAAGAACTAGAACCTTAGTTCTTTTTGGTATTAAATTAGATTTGAATAAATCTGACACTGTGGAACCTTGCCCCAAAAAGTAATCAGCAACAAGTACATCAATCTCTGATATTTTATTGCTCTCTTCCATTTCTTTAATGCTCGTAAAGCATCGTATATTAGTATGACCTAACTCATTAAGCATATCAATAATAACTTCATGGTAAGCTGTATCATCTTCAAGTAGGGCAATCTTCATTCTAAGGGTATTAAGGGCAGGGTATTGTAGGGTGTAAACTTTACTCCATACAAACATATAAAAAAAAAACTTTATTTATCTATTAACAAATAAAGTATTAAGTACTAAACTGGTCTATAACCTAATAACCACTATAAACAGCACCTCTAGTCATACTCAATTGGCAGACTCTATACACCTTACTAAACGTCTGACACAATCAAAATCGAAATAATAAACCATGTAATCCCTAAGCTGACTTACAATTTGGCCTGTATCAGTTTAAGTCAACAAAATAAAAATGACCCGCATTATTTATTCTACAAAGTGAGCAAATGAACTTTAAAAAGCGACTTTTTTACCTTTTGTTCAATATTTCAATTAAAGCCTTAGAAATCCACTTTATAGCCTTAAAAGTGCCAAAAGAGAAACTCTTGAAATGTAACACCAAAAAATATTAGATATTCACAAATGGAATTGTGAGAAGTTCCCTAAAAGTGATAAGGTTTAACAACTCCCTTCACTTGTAGACAAGAGACTCAATGTATATTGAGTCTCTTTTTAGTTTACATATCTATCTTGCTTTAAGTATCCGAACTTACCATTGCTATGATATAATATATTTTCACGGTGTTTTTTCTCGTATTTCAACAAAGCTATTCTATATTCAGAGTTCAATAAATCAAGTCACGATATGTCTGAAATGAATGGAATGATCGATATAGTATCAATCAAGAAATACCTGATGACGTCCTATGGCATCAACGCTGTGACAATCGTACAACTTGACGGAGATGTCGACTACAATTATAAAGTTACCAGCGAGAATGGACAGCATGTCACTACGAAGGTAAGTCGACCTGGCGCTGATAAATCAGACATCGACTTCCAGTATAACTTACTGGAATACATCGCTAAATCTCAAATATCGATTACTGTACCCTCCGCGATACATACTCACAATGGCGAAGCATATATCAACCTTGGCAATGATCAATATCTCCGAGTACAGAAATGGATCGAAGGGGATATGATCGGTCATGTCAATCCGCATAGCCATGATACGATCGAATCTTGGGGATCGGCTGCAGGAAAAGTAACAAGAGCACTTGCAGGGTATGACCACCCTCTTGCACATAAAAAATATAAATGGAATCCATCCGAGATACTAAGCCTGAAGTCTAAAGTTAAATATGTAAGAACAGACGATCAGGTAACCACGGTTAACTATTTCTTTGATCTATTTGAAAAAGGAGTATCTCCTCATCTTGCAAGCTTACGCAAAAGCATAAATCATAATGACTTACATGAGCTCAATGTGATCAGTACATATGTTGATGACGTTGCGCTTGTATCGGGAGTAATTGACTTTGGCGATGCCATGTATACAGAAACCATCAACGAAATAGCAATCGCATGTGCATATGCATGTATGGGCAAGTCTGACCCGCTAAAGGTTGCTTCACAAATGGTACGTGCATATAATAAGGAGTATCCTTTACAGGAATTAGAACTGGCTGTATTATTTCCATTGATAGCAGCTCGGTTATTGATCACAGTACTTAACGCAGCAGAAAACCTGCACATAGAACCAGACAATACATACTTGCAAATAAGTGCTAGTCCTGCTTGGAAGCTACTACATAAACTAAAAAACATACACCCTCAACTTGCGACTTATCGCTTTAGATCAGCATGTGGACTAGAGCCATGCAATAAACGAAGAAACTATGATCAATGGCTAAAATCAAACTCGATTGACTTTCATCAAGTTATCGATATCAAGAATAAGACATTGCACCACCTTGATCTTGCAGTAGATAGCCTTGAATTTGGTAATAACGAAAACTTCGAAGATGTTGACCTATTTGCAAGACATGTACGTCGGACCCTAGAGGATCATGAGGCGGACTTTGGTATCGGTGGTTATCTAGAAAATAGACCGATCTACACTACGGATTCCTATCAGGTCAATGGTGACTATGGACCTCAGTGGCGTACCGTACATTTGGGATTAGATATTTGGACTCCATCCGACGAAAAGGTATATGCCCCACTCTATGGCACAGTACATAGCATACATAATAACGAAGGTGATCGCAACTATGGACCAACCCTAATATTGAAACATGAGGTCAGTGATAAACTTACATTTTACACATTATACGGGCATCTTGCTTTGCGGAGTTTATCGCTATTGCGAATAGGAGACCAAGTACACAGTGGTCAGCATATTGCATGGGTGGGTGATGCACCGATCAACGGCAACTGGCCTCCTCATCTGCACTTACAAGTGATGCTAGATATGATGGAGTGGCAATATGACTTCCCTGGAGTATGCTACCATGAAGTAATGCCGGTATATCAGAGTATATGCCCTGATCCTGCTGCATTTCTAAATCTACCATACCCATTAGAATCTAAGCAAGACGACAGCACATCCACTATCCTATCATATCGTCAGGAGCATCTAGGCAAAAGCCTAAGTCTATCGTATGATCAGCACTTACATATCGTCAGAGGATCAAAGCAATATCTCTACGACCATACTGGTAGAAAATACCTCGACACCGTCAATAATGTTGCTCATGTCGGTCATGAGCATCCTAGAGTTGTGAAGGCTGCACAAAAGCAACTAGCCGTATTGAATACCAATACTCGATACCTACATCAACAAATAAATACACTCGCCGAAAGGCTCCTACTAACCCTACCCGACTCGCTATCTGTTGTACACTTTGTTAACTCTGGCAGCGAAGCCAACGAACTAGCCCTGCGGATGGCCAAAGTCTATACACAGCAAAAAGACATCATTGCAATGGAAGTAGGCTATCATGGAAGTACCGGAGCATGTGTTGATGTGAGTAG
>CALDEO010000224.1 GCA_937942465.1 uncultured Saprospiraceae bacterium | reverse complement strand
CCAGAGTGAATACTAAACTCACGATTTTTAAGATCTATAATCACAGGTATCGAACCGATAATATCGATCACTGAAAACAAGATGAGACTAACACTTATGATTTCTGTATAATTCATAAAAACGCTATTTTAAAACGGGCGGCAAAAGTATATTTTATTCTTTAATCAGTTCACTATTTGGCAGGTATAAATTCATGCTTTTTTAAGTCTTCTAGGGTCACGGTTTCTAGAGCATTGATATGAGTAGATGTTAGCTTGACCATAGGTGCGACACCGTGCTTCATGGCTTCTTTCCATCGGCTTACGCATAGACACCATCCATCACCGGGCTTTAGGCCTGGAAAACTATATTGTGGTGCTGGGGTAGATAGATCATTGCCACAACTAGAGGTGTAGGTCAGGAACTCCTCCGTCATGATAGCGCATACGACATGAGTACCATAGTCTTGAGGTCCTGTATTGCAATATCCATCACGATAAAATCCAGTTTTGGGTTCATTACAACATAATTCTAAAGGAGTACCTAGAACATTTTTTGCTGGTGCTTTTTGACTCATAAGTGTTGTTGATATCGTTAAAAGGCTAATAAACATTAAAGCTAATCTCATTTAGCCAAGATAATACATTCTCAAATAATATATAATTAAAAAACTTATATAATCTCTATGTCGATAAACTTGACTAGGAATGAAAAAATAATATATATTTGCAGCCTAATCACTAAAAAGGTCGCGTGGCCGAGCGGTTAGGCAATGGTCTGCAAAACCATCTACAGCGGTTCAAGTCCGTTCGCGACCTCAGATAAATTTATTACGAAAAACGACACCTATTAATTCTCTAGAGAGTTAGTGGGTGTTTTTTATTTAATCACTTTTTTAAAAATTTTAATAACCATGCGAACAACTTCCATTGCAAGCAAACTAGGACTTGCTGTAGGGGCGATGCTATTAGTATCATCCTGTGTTACAAAGAAAAATTTCAATGCATTGACTGCAGAGAAAGAGGCACTTGCCAAAGAAATGAAGATGATGAGATCTGATTTTGATGCTAAAATTGCAAATTTAGAATCAGGAAACTCTGACTTGACAAACAAAAACAAAGAGTTAAGTGGATCGATTACAAACCTGAATACTGAGGTGTCAAAAACTCAAGCCCAAGTAAAAGGTGTAGAAAAAAATCTATCTGCATCCAATGCCAAGCTAAGTGCCATGAAGATGGAGCTAAATGCTGCGTTCTCTGATATTAATAATGTAGTCGCTACTAATGATCAACGAATCAAGGAGGTAGAGAATATGTTGTATCTAGATCTTGATGACCCAGTTATTTATACTTCAGGATCGTCTGAGTTATCTAAAAAAGATGTAGAAGTATTAGATAGCCTTGCTAGTGTATTGAAATCAAATCCAAATTTATCAATGATCGTAGAAGGTCATACAGATCAAAGAAGTATCTCAAATGATAAGTATGCCGACAATTGGGATCTATCAGTAGGTAGATCTACAAAAGTGGTAAGAAAATTGATAGAGTTGGGTGTAGCTCCTGGTCAGTTAATCGCTGCCGGTAGAGGTCAGTATATGCCGATCAAAGAAGGGGCAACTGCCGAAGAATTGAAAGAGAATAGAAGAATAGAATTTATGGTTGTACCGAATGTTGGTAAACTTTATAAAGTAAGCAAGCAGAAATAATACTCTGTGATACCATTTATCCGTTTAAGTGGTACTAAAGATGATGTGTATACTTGAACTAATCAAGTTATACTAAATTGGTTTAATGCAATGTATAGGGGGCAATCGCCCCTTATACATTGTTTTATTTAGGGGCTACGTCATCTACTATTATTACTTTCCGTATTTGATTTGTGTGAGTATTTGATCTACTATTAGAGCTTGATTAATACTATCACTCCACCCAAAAACACCGCTTTCGAGGTGTCCTTTAGATATTTGCTGACAAGCATGGAGTAGTTCATGATAATATCCAGTAGAGGTATAAGGTAGCTCGACCTGCTGCTCGTCGTCGTGCTTGACGATAGTGAATGACTCTCCTTTCCAAAATCTTGGAAATATAATCCTACCCTCAGTACCATATATGATGGCTTGATGCTCTGACTCGAGCTGTACCCCACAAAATAATTGTGCAATAGCACCAGATGGATATTGCACTTGCATACTTGCTACGACATCAACTGCCTGGTCAGTCAGCTGTGCCATGGATTGTACCGCATCAGGTATATCACCGATCATCATATTGGCGAAAGCCAAAGGGTAGACACCGACGTCATAGATACCACCTCCCGCTAGTTGGGGGTTAAGACATCGATGACTTTCGTCAAATATTCCATCAAAACTGAAGTTGGCAGTGATCATTTTTATTTCACCTATTTCTCCAGCGTCTATTCTTTTTTTACATTCAGCAACAGCTGGTAGATACGCCATCCATAATGCCTCCATCAAGAAAAGATCTGAACTCTGAGCAAGTTGGATCATCTCTTTTGTCTGTGTAGGATTCAACGAAAGTGGCTTTTCGCATATCACATGTTTACCAGCTCTGAGACACATCATGGTATGCTCGTAATGGAAGTTATGGGTAGAAGAGATGTAGATGATTTCAATAGAAGGATCGGCACAGAGAGATTCGTAATTGTCATAAACGGTGATCTCGTTTTTAAACATTTGCGTAAGCTCATGATGATTGGATCGGGAGGCTACTGCTACTACTTCTTCTGTCTCTATTAACTTGAGACTTTCGTGTATTTTAGGCGCTATTAACCCGTAAGAAAAGAATCCCCATTTCATATTGTCGAAAATTTATACTGAATATTATGATTATAGATGCGGTCGGGGCCGAATATGCAATTTGGAAAAGCGGATTGATTGGGACTGTCAGGGTAGTACTCGGGTTCTATACAAAATCCGGAGTTGCTACCTATCGTATTACCATCGGAGTCATGCATCTCGGGTATCCACTTACCAGTGTAGAATTGAAAACTAGGAAGGTCAGAAAATACCTCTAGGCTGATATTAGAGTCGCGATTGATGATGCTTGCCTGTTGGAGTATTTTATCGACAGGATGATCTTTGGATAAATAGCAATCATCGTAGTCTCGACCATGGAGCGACGAATATTGATTAAAGTCATTTGTAGCTAAGGTCTTACCTGTAGGAATCATATCCTTTAGCTCTAAAAATGAATTTGTATTAAATTGAAATTCGTGATTAGAGATATTGTCGGAGTGTACTTTATTGAGATTGAAGTAAGGGTGATGTGTCAGACTCAATGGCGTATTCTGATCAGCAGTGGCTTGATATGATATAAGGAGTGACTGTGAGTCAAGCGTGATTGTTACTACAAAATCAACCCTTGCAGGGAACCCGTGCTCGCCATCAGGGCTCGTATAATGAAACACAGCTGTGTAAGCAGTAGTGTCCTGTTCTTGATATTGCCAGTTTACTCGATCGAGGCCATGATTGCCATGCAATGCATTGCCTTCGTCGGCAGTAGGGATGTGGTATGCTTTCCTGTCAAGCTCAAATTTTCCATCTTTTATTCTGTTAGAAAATCTACCTACAATAGCACCACAATACCAATCTTGGACAGCATAATCTTTATCTTTCAGTGATATGATTGTATTGGTCCAGGTACCTTGGTTTTTAAATTCTAGTTTAAGTAGTGTGCAACCAATGCTATCTACGGATACTTTGAGAAAGTAGTTTTGTAGCTTGATGATCATAGCTACAAGAATAAGCAATTGTATTGTTTTCTGAAGAAATAATCTTGTGTGATTTTAATAAAAAAGACTCCAAACTCACTTTGTTCTTAAACCCGATATTTGAGAGCTGTGAGAATGGAGCCACTAGACTATATTATAACACCCTTTATTGTTGGATCAAAACCTTCTGAGATTGTAATAAATCTCCAGATCTAGTCCGAACGATGTATAAGCCTTTTGAGTCTAGTTTTATTTGCAAGTTATTACCTGTGGTTGCTGTTGTATA
>CALDEO010000223.1 GCA_937942465.1 uncultured Saprospiraceae bacterium | reverse complement strand
CAATACTATTCGGGTTGTCGTGCAACTCTATGGTATTGACAACAGCATCCGTATTCGTATCAATTTTAAGTAAGCTTGTTGCTCTACCAAATCCACCAGCTACTGTTACGTATAATGCATCATTAAGAATCGTCATATTTTCAGGACCTGAGTACGTTTCTATTTTACTAGAAACTGATAAGTTATTGAGATCAATAACGGCTACTCCACCAGTGACACCATCGGCTCCCCAGTAACTTACATATGCTTTATCATCAGATGCACTTACCATGTACCTAGGCAGGTCGATGCCATCTATCGTCGCTGTACTTACAAGGTCTTTGCTACTAGCTACCTCTATTTTATTCGCATTATTAACTACAAAGAAATATTGATCGTCAACACCATGCATAGACTGTAATATATTGCCCAATACTTTACCATTATTATCGGTAGCATATACATCTTGGATCGGAGCTACACCGTCCTCTTTATAGGTCAATGTACCAGTACCTCCCGTGAAGGCACCCTCATTTGTTACAAAGACTCCTTTAGCATATTTAGACGGAGTTGCTTCTGGCTCATCGTCGGTACATGAGGTACAGAAGGCTACTGAAAGAATAGCTAAAAAGTAAAATAAATTTTTCATTTTGGTTAGATTTTTATTGCTGCGGCAAATGTAATTGTACGCAATGGATTTGCATAAAATTTTACTACTTCATAATCTGTATTTAACACATTGTGAATATCGATATTCAAAGTTGACATCAATGTCGATATTCGTATTTCCTTTAGGAAACTAACATTAGATAACGGATAGGCATCCACCGCAGTAGTGTTATCGTTGGTCGTATATCTTGTACCTACCCACGAAGTATTAGCGGACACCCTCCATGTATTAAAAGTCAATGAAGTCGTTACATTAAGCTTATGTCTCGGCACATATAATAATTGTTTATCTATAATACGTTGATTATCATCATCTGTAACCACTGCATGGGTATAGATGTAATTGACAGAAGCATCAATACTAGACCGCTCGTTTAGTTTGGTTGTGCTTGCTAAAGTCATGTCCACCCCTTGAGAGAGTACATTCCTTCTATTTTCTGGAGTCCAGAAACCACTTCCGTTTGGCGACCAAATAATCCAATCCTTTGCTCGATATGAGAACAAAGCAACATCCATATTAATTTTATTTCTAGCCCAAGCTACCTGCTTCTTGGCTGCTAGCTCTTGCATGACTCCAGACTCATTATTAAGGTCTATATTACCTCCTTGTGGCCAGTATAGATCATTGATCGTTGCTTGCTGAAAAACACTACTCAACCGATAAGACCAGTGGGTATCAAACAAGAATACTTTTGGCTCTACATGAAAGGTCCATATGGCCTGAGCCTCATCTACAAGTTCCAATCTATTGCCTAGGTCAATACTCCAGATACTAGATATGTCCAATCGGCTCCCCGCCCATATCGACGCTTGTTTTCTATTAATTGATCGATCAAATCCATCTACATCACTACCAGATATCAATCGTACTTGTACGGTCTTTAATTGTATCCCAGCATAGAGTGCTCCTTTCTTGATTTGACGTTTCGATATCCCTTCTAGTAGCCAGGTACTGGCATCACTTGTAGATAGTGGCACTAGATCAGATTGGTAGCCAATATACTCATTGAGATACCCCATTCTGATACTTGACTGCGTCATATCTGCAAGTCTATTCCAAGCCAAGTGAGCTCTTACATTTTTATCATTTTGGACCTCATTTTTATATGTTGTTGTCTTTGTTGCGGGTATCTGTCGCTCACTATGTTGTACCCACATTGACGCTTTTATATTTTGATTTTCGGTCAACGAATACTTAAGATCAATATTCCCGTCAAGGGCATCCTTCTGAGCATTTTGCTGTGTCTCCCACGTCCCAAACTTATTAAAATTAAAAGCATTTTCATTATGAACCCTCCGAGCTGATATTTTGTAATCCAACTTGGATAGATGCTCTCGGTACATTGCCGACACTTCAGAGTTTCCATAGTCTGTCTGTAGCAGCCTCAACTGGGCAGTATACAGTGTATCCAGACTTCTCGGCTCAAGTACTATCGAACCAGCCGCAGCCGCATTGCCTATAGCGCTAGATGCCGACTGGGGTCGAATATCAAACGTATAATCAGAAGATGCTACCAAACTCAAGTCCAATACCCCATTGACTGGACTCTGCAGATTCCAACCGTTCCATAATATCGCGGTATGCCTTGACCCCATGCCTCTGATAAGTAACGTGGTCAGTAAGTCAGGACCATTGGACTGTAGATGACTGGAGGATATAGCCAACTGATCTATTGATCTTGTCGATGGGTCTTTTAATATTGATTTGCTATTACCACCAAGTTTGGTAGAGAGCAACTCGATCATCGGGTGCTCATACTTCAAGCTATCTTGTGCTTGTACATTGCTTATTGATAGTACAATGGTACAGAGTATTATGACCACTCTATGTAGTAACATCCTTTGTTTTTCTAGCAAATAACTTGATCGATGGTATTTTTAATTTTCGATCTTTAAGGGCCATCCAAGTCAATAAGATACTCAATGGAAATAAGATCATACATGGTAGCCATGCAAGCAATACGGGGTCAAAGTTGGGAGACCGGATCAGCTTTTGACTCATGATAGTAGACATCATGAATATCATATAAAATACGATCGCTGCCAATAGCGGAAAACCATATCCACCTTTCCTCACGATACTCCCGAGCGGTGCTCCAATAAACAAAAACAAGATGCATACAACTGCAATAGCAAAGTGCTGATTGAGTTTGAAAATATAATTTTTACGCAGTTTATTTAGTTTCGACCTTGTCGAATTGGAAGACTTTATACGGTCTCTCATATTCATAGAACTACTCACTGCCGATCCGTAAATACTCATCAACTGTGTAGAGTCTATCGTCGCAAGGAAACTGCTGTATGCCATAAGGTCTGAAGTGTCCTTTTGTAGCAATCCAGGTTTTTTCATAATTTTCTTAATACCTGCTCGCTTGTATTTATTGGGAGTCTTCTTTACTGCTTTTTTAAACTTCATTAATGACTTATCAAATGATTTACTATCTGACTTTGTTGAAGTCTGCGCTGTACTACCATCCAAATCAGACTCTAGATTTTCACTATTGATGGTATCCTTTAATTGCTTAGTCGTGTCAATATTACCATACTTCTGATATTTGGCTTTCCTATTTTGTTTTTCTCTTTTCTCTTTTTCGTCTCGACTAGAGCCTTGCTGTATGCCAGCATAGAAGCTATCATATTTAGAGACAAGGGCTTCATCCTCCATTACCACTAATTTATTAATCGAATCTACTCCTTCATACAATTGGAATGACCCCATCATGTCTTGCCGGTTTCTACCCATCTTATCTCCTGAAAGGTCCAGACCAAACTCTGTCATATCGAAGATCTTGTTCCACTCCTCAAACTCGGTACGCATGAATGGGTACTTATCGTCCTTAATATTAGATTTTTCCTTCTTCATCTCGTGGTACTGCGTACCGTTCTTGAGATTCATAATGAACACATTTCCGTCTTGTTCTACGAACATCTCTCCCTTCTCAGCGAATGTTTCATTGATGAGACTCTTATCATTGGCTGTGTGATCATAGACCATAACATCCCTGATCCCTTTACCGTCTTTGTCTTTCTCCCCTACTCGTAT
>CALDEO010000222.1 GCA_937942465.1 uncultured Saprospiraceae bacterium | reverse complement strand
ACTAAACAAATCTCAGTTGTACCACAAGTTGCAGTTGCTGTAAATGCAAGTTGTTGTGCTTGACCTATTGTAAAATCAACCGTTCCAGAGTATGTACATCCAGAACCATTTGTTGCTTCGAATGATAAGCTAAATGCTGCTATCTCATCTGCTCCAACTGTTATCGTTGGGCTATTGGTGTTACCACCCGCAGTAATATGATCATTAGCTGACCATATGATACTTGTTATATTTTGTGTTCCAAAGTCTACTGTGTATTCGAATTGATCTCCTGCACATGCTTGGAACGGACTATCTAAAGTTACTACGATTGCACCATTTGTGATAAACACAGATACAGCTTCAGCAGGACAAGATGCACTTGCATTCGTTCGGACGTAATACACTTGAGAGCCACCTGTGAATGTTGTTGTAAGATTAGCAGTTGTTGCTATGATCGTACTGAAGTCACTTGTTGTTGACCACTCATATCCATCACCGGCTGCTGCACCCATTACCGTAAGAACTACACTTCCATCACATGATGTTGTAGCTCCTGTTATACTCAACATTACATCACCATCAACATTGATCGTGTTGCTTGCCGCAATACCTTGACATGAGCTTGCATTACTTGTTAATGAAACCGTGTAATCACCAGCTACTGCATATGTGTAACATTGGTCTACAGCTTGTACAGGTGTACTACCATCTCCAAAGTTGAAGAATTGATTTGCATTCACAATTGGAGAAGTATTAACTAAACAAATCTCAGTTGTACCACAAGTTGCGGTTGCTGTAAAAGCTAACTGTTGTGCTTGACCAATGGTAAAGTCAACGGTTCCAGTGTATGTACATCCAAATCCATTTGTTGCTTCGAATGATAAGCTAAATGCTGCTATCTCATCTGTTCCAACCGTTATCGTTGGGCTATTGGTGTTGCCACCTGCTGTTATATGTATATTCTCTTCCCAAAAAATATTTGTTATATTTTGTGTTCCAAAGTCTACTGCGTATTCGAATTGATCTCCTGCACATGCCTGGAAAGGACTATCTAAAGTTACTACGATTGCACCATTTGTGATAAACACAGATACAGCTTCAGCAGGACAAGATGCACCTGCATTCGTTCTGACGTAATACACTTGAGAGCCACCCGTGAATGTTGTTGTAAGATTAGCAGTTGTTGCTATGATCGTACTGAAGTCACTTGTAGTTGACCACTCATATCCATCACCGGCTGCTGCACCCATTACCGTAAGATCTACACTTCCATCACATGTCGTTGTTGCTCCTGCAACTGATAATAGCAATTGACCATCTACTACGATATCTTTTTTAGCTATAATACCAGGACAAAAATCAAGAGTACTTGTCATCGTAACAGTGTACGTGCCAGCTGTTGCATATGTATAGCACTGATTAGATGCTTGCACTGGAGTACTACCATCGCCAAAGTCAAAGAACTGGAATGCGTTGATTGACGGAGATGTATTGGTAAAACATACTTCTGTAGTTCCACAAGTTGCCATTGCAGTGAATGCAAGTTGTTGATTGCTACTAAGTACAAAAGTTACATCATGTGTTACGTTACATCCTGCATCATTAGATGCTGTGAATGTCAATATAAAATCTTCAGTCTCATCAGGGCCTATTGTTATTGTAGGTGTACTGGTATTAGCTCCAGCTGTAATATGTGGATCTGTATTGAATACAACATCGAATACCTCACCACTTGGTGACATTACAGCATATGTAAACTGATCGTTGGCGCATACCGTTACATTGTTTCCAAATAGAAGATTTGACAAACCATTATTTACAACGGTTATGCTCTCTACTTCACTAGTACATGATGCACCGGCGGCAGTAGTTACATAATAAGTAACGGAACCAATATCTTGAGTTGCTACAAAGTCAGCTCCTGTAAATATGATAGAATTAAAGTCTGGGTCTAATGCCCAAATATATTCATCTGTTGCTGATGCACCACTTACTTGCAATGAGACATTGTTATCACAGATTGATGTATTCCCAGAGATTGTAAGATCAAACTGGTCAAATACTTCTACACTTATAGATGATACTACATCACATACACCGTTAGTGACAGTGACTGAGTAGTTTGTTGATTCTGTACCTACAAATAGAGGGTTTGATTGATCATTGATATCAACAAAACTCAATCCATCCATAGGAGCCCATGTATAAGTCCATGCAGTGTTAGGGTTAGCCACAATCAATGAAGACTGACCGTTGCACACAGCAACGGGATTTCCGACGAAGTCAACTACAACACCTTCAATAGTAATATTATCTGTGGCTGTACTTGTACAGCCATTAGAGTATAAGGTCTGTGTTGTTATCTCAAGAGCATCTCCTGAATTTACCATTAATGAAAAGTTACTTCCTACAGAAGTTACTGGTGTTTGACCATTAATAGATACAATCCATGTATTCTCATCTAAGAGGTAGTTATTGTCAAATGAAGCTGATAAATTTATTTGAACAGTTCCGTCACTAGTACAATCTTCTACACTACTTGTAACGATTGTATTATTTATAATTTCATCAACAGCTATGTTATCTACCTTCTTGCTGAATGTACAAGCTTGGTCATAAGTTACAACTAACTCAATGTCTACGATAGAACCATCCTCAATAAATGCTAATGCAAATGTACCTGTATGTAAGTCAGAAAGACCATTGGCATATGTGACAGTCCAATCAAAAGATTGCGGGATAAAACCATTATGAGTCGATTGATCTATTAATTCTATAAAGTATCCACCATTCTGGCAATTTCTCAGTGTTGTTCTAAAGTCAACAACTGGGGTGCCGTCCATCATTTCAATATTCTCTGATACCGTAATATCACAGTCATTGGCAAATCCTACGGTGAGCTCTACAGATATATTTGAGATATCAGATACCTCTGCTAGAAATGGGTTGTCAGTAGATGTAGTTGTATTAACACCATCATTAACAGTCCAGAACCAAGAGTTAGCGGTCGCATTATTACCAACTGATGTGTCTGTAAGTAATACCTCAAATCCGTTATCAGTACAAGATTGCATAATTGCAGTAAATGATCCCTGAGCTACTAGCGTAGAAGGGATTATTGTTTCTGTTACCTCTGCAGTACAACCAGATGTTGATGTAGCTATTAGTGTTATAACAGCTTCTATGCTCGGTGCTACTGCAGCTTCTATATTATTGCCACTATATGTTGTGGTATTATCTCCTTGTGTAACGGTCCAGCTAAATTGATCTATCGACTGTGATAAGTCAGAATCCACAGATGTACTCACAAGATTGAGAGAGTACGAGTCAGCACTACATTGAGCAAGACTTGCGTCGAATGAAGCCGTAACCTCACCTGTAGCAACGATGACAGTCTGCGTAGTAAATGTACTACATCCATCTATTGCACGTATCGCTTCAAGTCGTACTTCGTAAGTACCAGAGCTAGGATATGTAAATGTAGGACTAACTACTGTCGAAGTTAAACTAGAATCTTCATTAGGATAGTCAAAATACCATTTGTAAGAGTCGGCATCTGTGCTTGTGTTATTAAAGTTAGCCTCAAGAGTTCCACATAATGGTGAAGGGCTATCAAAACTTGCTACTGGGGCGATACCACAAACTCTAACGTTGTATTCAAAATCTCGTTTAACAGTAGAAAGTAATACTCCATCACGATATTCTTCAACACATACTCCTATTAGATATTGACCAATCAACGCAGGGGTTGCAGTGATCACTCCGGTCTGAGGATCGATGGTCAATGGTACTCCACCCATAAGGTCATTAAGGCCATATGGAGCTTGGTATACTACATTGTCAAATGGAGGGTTATTAGGAGGTTGAGGCTGAGGGTTAGTATCGGTTGCTCCAGAGTTAGGTGTACATAGTTTGTAAACCAGAGAGTCTCCATCCGCATCAGTTGCAGTGTGATTATATGATAGTTGCTGATTAGCACATATATATATATCAGGCCACTCATCAAATGACGGACTACTATTACAAGTATTCAATGCAGTCTCATTTATCGTGACATGATACGTACTACCAGTCTGTAGCGGCTCTATAATATTATTGAGAGTTACATTTCGACAACATCTTTGATATGCTAGTACATACCCTCTGTTTCTGAATGGTAACTTGACAGTACCTTTATATGTAGCTTGCTGTACACATACTTGAGTTCCTATAAATCCACAATCACTAGTGATCGTTTCATTAAGGGTATCACTCTGAGCGAATGGGATCAATAACTGTCCAAAAGTGCCAAAGTTGTTCAATAAATTATTGAATACTGGATCGAATGCACCTATCGAAACAGGATCATCGAAGTCAGCAGCAGGAAGACCGTTTTCACAATCTCTACGGATTGTAAGAGTGATCTCATATAGGTCATCTCCTAAGCATTTATAAGACATGTCACCACCCGCAATATGCGTTGCTTTCACACTTATGGATACTGTCATTATGATCATCAATGACAATAATATTCTGTTTAGTGTAGCGATCATAGGATCTGATTTTATGAATATAGTGTTCAGTTTCATAGTTCTTAGTTCAAGTATTTAATACTAATGATCTCTACTCTTCTTTCTTTAGAAGCCTCTACACTATATACCGACTTAGGTCTATCTTTTAAGTTGTCACTGATATCTATTGGAGAAAGTCTCTCCCCGTATGATATATCATTCACGACAAGTGTCCCTGATTGTAGGTAAGGAATAAACTCACCTGAACCATATCTAAACAATTCGTTATGAACGGTTGCTATTCTACGTTGCGCAAGCGCTAGGTTGTAGTCTGACTTCCACCTTGGACTTGCAAATCCTCCTACAGTCAATTCGATTTTTGCTCCAGACTCAAGTGCTTTTGATAGCTCTTCTATAAATGCATTCATCTTATTGAATCCTTGCTTAATATCGTTTTCAAAGAATCGCTCTACCTTGGCAGAGGCAATATTTTTTTCCTCTCCTTTGAATGGTCTAGCAAACCCTGCCATATATTGTTTCTTCTTTGCTATGTAAGGGTAATATGTATCAGTATAAGACTTTTTAGTATTTGTCTTCAGTGTATTTCTATCAGGTCTATCATTGTCAAAGTATAACTTCACGGGTAAGAATACTTCTAGATTGCCTAAGTATAGTTTTTTAGTAATTTTAGTCTCTGCGATATCTACCGGTATCTCAAACGATATCGATACATCGGAGTATGATGCCTTAGATGCGACGATCCTGTACCGTTTGCCACGTTCGATTTCAAAGTCAAATTGATTAGTCAATGGATTGACTTTTACATCTCGCTCTGACTCTCCATTTGATATATCTACCAACTTGACAGTAGTACCCGCAAGTGCTGCAGATGTCATCTTATTGAATGTCAATACTTCAAGAGATACTAAGTCTGAGTTTAAGAATAACTTCTTAGTAAAGTCCTCTGATTTGAATATTTTCTTAGTTGTAAATTGTATTGTATCTGAGTCAAATCCAGCTCTATCTGCTACTACGATATAGTTTCTATCTTTAGCTAAAGCGAATAAATGCTCATTGCCTTCCTGGTTTTCTACATACTCTACTTCTACACCAGTAGTCGCATCGATTAATCTCACGGTTGCTCCTGTTAGCTCAGTACTTGTACGTGCATCGAATGTCAACGCATTCAAGTTGATAAGTACTTCTTCCATTTTGATTTCATAAATATCAAAACAACAAGCCTCTTTACCTTCATCTAAGTATAATGCTCCTTCTCTATTTGAAGAGAAATAAGCTTCTGATGATTTCTCATTTTCTGTATAATAGATATCATGAAAACTACTATTGGTAGGATATGTTAGATGCTCGGGCTTACCGTAGAATCCATTGTCTACTTTATCCGCTTTATATATATCATATCCACCAAGACTCTGATATCCTTCTGAGCTAAAAAATAGTTTGTTAGATTTTAAATGGTAAAACGGTGTGATGTCATTTTCTATCGTGTTTATTGCAGATACATTTAATGGTTCTGTATATCCGAGTTCTTCATCTATTAATGAATACCAGATATCAAGTTTACCTTCTCCACCTGGTCTATCAGATACAAAGTATAATATTTCTCTTTCGCTTGATACATCAAAACCAATATTAGGTTGTGTCGTTGTGAATGCATCCGAATTTATAAATTCTGGTAGTTTCTCTTCTGGCCCAAGTACTCCTGACGGACTTACTGTACGGACATATAGATCACACCTGATGTCCTCATTGTTGACATAGTTACAGACGGTATAATACATTTTATCTTCTGTGGTATTGAATGTACTATGTGCTGTATGCATTGCAGGATCATTGAGACCATTCTCTAGTTCTTCACCGATGCCTCCATCTACAGACTTGAGTACTTTTGATACTACTCTTTCTGGGATGTAATCACTCTTTGTTTGTTTGAATCTTAGTGAAGAATAATACAATGTATCTTCTTTCTTTAATCCTGCAAACTCAGAATAGGCAGTATTTACCTCTTCACCAAGTCTGTGTAGCATTGTGCTTTCATCAGGATATTGGATGAGCTCTAGTGCCCACTCACATGCTTTGATTTCTTTAAGTGCTTTTTGTTGAAAGTACTCATTGTCATCGCCATTCTCAGAGACGTATCGGTCAAATAGAAACTTAGACTCTTCATACTTTCCGAGTTTTTGTTTCATATCAGCAAGCCAGAAAGTTGCTAATGGATATTCACCATTAATTTCTGATTCTACGACTTGAGTATAGCTTTCTTCTGCTAGTACGTACGCATTAAATAACCTTGCTGCTTCGGCAGACTGGTACCTGAGATCTATACGATCTGAGTCAAACTCCAATGCATCGGAGTAGTATACCAATGCACTATAGTAATCCTTTGTCAGGAATGCATTTTCAGCAGATGCGATGAATGCCTTCATCGTTTGCGATTGGCCTACGGTACTCATGCCGAGTATACAAGCCAGTGTGAATAATATATTTTTCATAGTGTTCATTATCTTGATCATGAAGTCGTAATTAGAAAATTGGACATGTCTTGAATAGCTTTAATGGCTTCACATTCGTGATGATATATCTAAAGTGTACCTCAGGTCCACCGAGTCCATTATGATCATCATTAAATGTAGACATGTCTATATCATAGCTTGCCCCCACATACATCTGCTTATATCTTAAAGCAATCGTAGGTACTAAGTATTTAGATGTTCTATAACTACCTCCTAAGTGGAGCTCCGTTTCTTTTCCTCTTTTCTGATTGAGATATATCTTTAATAAACCACCAAATAGTAGCTCATCATAGATCAGTTGTCTCTGACTGAGTACATGTAATTGTACATCTAGTTCGTCTATCAGCTTAATGCTACCAACAGCACTTAGATCAAGTCGCATAGGTAACTTGGCATCACTTCCTTCATAGAATCCGGTACTTGGTTCTACAAAGTGATATAAGCCTACACCGACATCGATCTTAGATCGTTCTGATTTTTGATATCTATAATTAACTCCTACTCCAGTTTCTATAAAACTGACTCGCTCTGCAGAGAAGTTCTCTCCAGACCCAAGTAATAGATTGACATCACTACCAGTCCATTGCATGTCCCATGTAAGTGTCTCTTGATTGAATCCTCTTGATGAATATCCTATAATACCACCTACAGATAGTATATTTTCTTTGTTGAGAATACGAGAATAACTAAGAGCTACATTAAAGTTGTTCAATGTCAGACGACTATTGCCTTGTCTATCATAGTTATAGTTAACTCCTAAGCCTAAGAAGTATTTTTCACTTCGTTTAGGATAGATTTTAAAATCATATGCCCCTGAGAATGTAAACCAAGGCACGGGTACTGATCCCCCTTGATTTCGAACGCTGAGCATTGCTCTCTTGTCTCCGTTGAATATCCCGGCATTAGCAGGGTTGTAGTTCAAAGCAGAGTTGTAAAATTGCGAGTAGTGAATGTCTTGAGATTTCAATGAAGAAAAACTCAAAATAAATATCACTAAGCAAATTCCAAAACGGATATTCGGCTTCTTCAACACAGGTTGATTTTAATATTATAAAAAAATGTCAATTATAACAAATTGATAATCCATCTTCTGTCTATCAATGAGTTACAACATGGTATTCTCAATGTATATGGTGCAAAAACTGTACTAAAAAAGCATTAAGAAGACAATTGAGATGGGTAATTTAATAGTGTATTTTTGGTATTAAAATTTGTTATAATGTATTGCTTACCGTGTTGTGGGTATGACTTGCTATTGTGCTGAGGATGTA
>CALDEO010000221.1 GCA_937942465.1 uncultured Saprospiraceae bacterium | reverse complement strand
TCCTTTAGTACCAGCACATAACAGGATCGATCCCATTGATGCTGCTAGACCTGTACATATCGTACCGATATCTGGAGATACATACTGCATGGTATCATATATACCCATACCAGCGATCACGCTACCACCTGGGCTATTGATAAACATCTGTAGATCTCTTTTAGGATCTGTAGACTCCAAAAACAATAATTGTGCTTGTATTACATTTGCTACATAGTCATTGATCGGTACTCCTAAGAATATAATCCGATCCATCATCAATCGAGAGAATACATCCATACCTACGACATTCATTTGTCGCTCCTCGATCACCTGCGGTGTAAAACCGTTGATATTAGGCACTGCAGTCTGCATGTACTTATCTAAGTGCATGCTACTCATACCCATGTGCTTTGTAGCGTATTTTTTAAACTCGTCCTGTGGTATCATATCTTAACGTTTTATAGAACTAATAAATGCAAAAAGCCTCTAATTGTTTAAATCTAAAATTTATGCTTTCTCAGCTTCTAGCTTTTGATTGATCGCCGTAACGATATCCTTAAACTCTTCAGTAGTCACTTTTTTCTTAGTTACTGATACTGTTTCTCCTACTTTTTCAAATACTTTATCAGCCAATAACTCTTCGTATACTTTGTTGACTTGGTTTCTATCCTGTAGTAGTTTGTTGACCATATTGTCTACATACTCACCTGTCATACCATACTGACTCATGTAGCCTGCAACCTGCGCCGTGATTCTTTCACGTACTTGGTCTTGACCTACTTCGATACCATATTCTTTGGCAAGAGCTCCTTTGATCAGTGTCCATTGTAGATTTTTAGTAAATCCACCAAACTCTGACTCTATCTGCTCTACAGTAGCTTTTTCGTTACTCATTTTCAACCACCTTTTCAGGAATGCCTCAGGTAACTCAGATTCGTTGATCTCAGTCAACTTTTCTAAAATATTTCTGTACATCAATGACTTAGCCTGTCCATCAAAGTAGTTTTTAAGATCTTCTCCTACCACTTTTTTGGCATCAGCCTCGTTGGTCGCTTTATCAGCTCCTAGGTATTTGTCAAAGAATTCTTGATTTAAGTCAGCAGGTACTGTTCTACTTACTTCATCAATAAATCCTTCAAACATTGTGTTTACTTCTTTCTCTTCTTCTCCTTCAAATTTGAGGAAGTATTTTTTCACATACTCAGCATCTCTATCCTTCTCTACTTTGTAGATATCAAATACGATTTTGTCACCTTTCTTTTTGGCTTCAACATCTTTTCTGATGTCATCATCCATAAGGTCTACCATGATCGTGAAGCTCGTCTCGTGACCGTCTTTCTTTCTTTTTTTACCATCTGAGTCAAGCTCAAATGAATTTATAGTAAGGATATCTTTTTCTTCGATATTGTCAGTGATTGGCTTTTGAATACCAAATCTCTTTCTTGCTGTTTCTATTTCTTCAGCTATGAGTTCGTCTGACACTTGTACATCATACTGCTCATACTTGTCACTACTTGACACCCCTTTGACACTGATATCAGGACTTAATCCCATATCAAACTTAAATGTGTAATCCTTTTTAGAATTAGGATCAAAGTTGATAACCTCCTGATCTAATGCTGGAATAGGATCTCCTAGAATATTGATATCGTTATCAGCAATGTAATCAAATAAACCTTTTTGTAAAGATTCGTTTACTGCTTCAGCAACGATCGACTCACCATACATCTTCTTGATAACACTGGTAGGTGTTTTACCTTTTCTAAAACCCTTAAGTTGTGCTTTTTGCTTAGCTGCAGCAAGATCTTTTTCAAATTTCTCTTGGTAGTCTGCACCTTCTATAGTTACAGAGAGTTGCGTATTTAAAGCATCGATGTCATTACGATTTACTTTCATATCGGAGCGGTATTCAAATTTGTGAATAGGTACAAACAAAAAAATAGCTAATAAAATAATATCTATTAGCTATTCTGTAATTACTTGTATCAAAATTCAATGTAATTATTGTTAATAATAAGTCCTTTTGATTAGTAAAAAATTGTGCGGGTAGAGGGAGTCGAACCCCCACGCCGTGAAGCACTAGATCCTAAGTCTAGCATGTCTACCAGTTTCATCATACCCGCAAGGCCACATTTGGACTATTCAAAAGTTTCGCAAATGTAACACCTTATTTTGTATAAAGGATGAAAAATAGTCCATCTTTTTTTTACTCTTTTAATTTCAGCTCCATTTGGAACTTATTTAAATACATATCTCGTTCATACTTAATACCTAATATATGTAATCTAGCATAGGACATTTGCGATAAGCAAATAATGAATCCCTCTAAAAAGTGGTGAAAACCAATAAATATAATACATTTGGTTGTACACCCGAATACAAAAAATACGCTGACAAACATTTTTATATGGCTACATCGAAAGCAATAACAGAACTTGAAGAGAAAGAGATCAAAAAGGCTTTTACCAGTTTATTAAGCAAAATCAAGCCTAAGCTGACGGATGAGGACAAGACTCACATGCAGAAAGCCTACAAGATCGCGACGGATGGACATAAGACCCAACGTCGTAAAAGTGGTGAGCCATATGTGCTCCACCCTCTTGAGGTAGCCCGCATATGCTTTGATGAGATCGGACTCGGACCTACGGCTGTCATCTCTGCGATCTTGCATGATGTAGTAGAGGATACGCCTTATACTCTTGAGGATATCGAGGAAGCATTCGGACCAAAGATCACAAAAATAGTAGATGGTCTGACCAAGCTTGATGGTCTCTATAATGTAGAAAGCCCACAAGCTGAAAACTATAAAAAAGTATTATCGACTCTAGTCGAAGATGTACGAGTCGTACTTATAAAGATGGCCGATAGGCTGCACAACTTGCGTACAATCGGGTCTATGCCCCGACATAAACAGTTGAAAATCGCTGCAGAGACCAGTTATATATATGTGCCCCTTGCTCACAGACTCGGGCAGTACAAGTTAAAGACGGAACTACAAGATATTATATTAAAAATCACAGAGCCGGATATGTACGAGGAGATCACCTCTAAGTTGAGAGCTACAGCTGATGATAGAAATAAATACATCGAAGAGTTTATCAATCCTTTAAAAGTAAAGATCAAGCAACTCAATATACCGTATAGAGTTACCGGTAGAGCTAAGGCAATCTCGTCTATCTCTACTAAACTCAAAAAGAGCAAGGTATCATTTGAAGAGATCTATGATATATTCGCCGTAAGGATCGTAATAGATACAGAGGTAGAACTAGAAAAAAGCTTTTGCTGGCAAGTATACTCATTAATCACAGACTTCTACAAACCTATACCCGAGCGGCTTAAAGATTGGGTCACAACCCCTAAAGGTAACGGATATGAGTCGCTACATACTACGGTCATCGGACCACAAGGTAGATATGTGGAAGTACAGATCCGATCAGAGCGAATGGATGAAATCGCCGAACGAGGATTTGCAGCTCACTGGAAGTACAAAGGAATCAAGGAAGACAATAGTGTATTTGACAGATGGCTCGATGGGATCCGTGAGATCATGGATGGCAACCAAAGCGATGCTATAGAATTTGTCAATGACTTCAAAACCAATTTATTTGCAGAAGAGATCTATGTATTTACTCCCAATGGAGATATGAAAATATTGCCAAAAGGAGCCACAGCCTTAGATTTTGCATTTGATGTACATAGTGATGTCGGATATAAAGCGACTGCAATAAAAGTAAATAATAAGCTTGTACCGATGGGTTATAAGCTCAGCAATGGTGATCAACTCCATGTAACAACTAGTAAAAATCAGAAACCAAAAGAAAACTGGTTAAAGATGGTTGTAACAGGTAAGGCTAGATCTAAGATACGATCTGCCATGAAGGAGGAAAAACGTGCCGCTGGTGAAATAGGTAAGGAAACATTGATGCGTAAGCTGAAGAATCTAAAGTTAGATTTTGAAGAAAACATAGACCAAGTGGCTAATCACTTTGGATACAATAGTAGACCTGATCTATACTATGCCCTAGCAATGGGAGAGTTAAAACAGTCTGACTTATCTGTATTTAAAGCAGAAGGCCATAAGCTTGTACTCAAGGAAGAAGAGTTAGACGCCAAAGGTGCATTGGCTCCAGCCGACCAACCAGATACTGCTGATACTAAGAGCAAAAAGACTATTCATAAAAACGAGATGGGGATCCTAGTCAATGGAGAACCTGCTGGTCAATACCAACATAGTTTTGCCAATTGTTGTAGCCCCGTGTATGGTGATGATATATTTGGATACCTCACGGCTACCAATGGACTCAAAATACATCGTAGTGCTTGTAAAAACGCTACGCATATACTAGCCAACTATGGCTACCGAGTACTCCGGGCAGAATGGGCAAACCAACGAAAAACCAACTTTGTTGTGGAACTCAGACTGACCGGTGTTGACTCCGGTATCGGAGTGATACAGATGATCACCGATGTGATGTCCAACAAACTAGGAGTGAACATTCGATCGTTCAGTATAAGTGGTGATGAAGGGATTTTTGAATCTTTCATCAGTATCATGGTATTGAATAAAGACCAATTAAATGTTATCTTGAAGACGATGCAGCAACTAGATGGCATCCAATCTGTTGAAAGAGTAGAAAAAGGAAAAAGAAAAAAATAGCTATGGAAACAAATGCCTTAATCCAGGACGATATAATAGATGAAGTAAAAGAAATATTTACCGCGCATCTAGAGCAAAACTCTTGCCGTAAGACTCCAGAGCGATACGCAATACTAGAAGAAATCTACCGACGAAATGACCACTTCGACGCTGAGGCTCTATACATACACATGAAGAACCAAAACTACCGGGTAAGTCGTGCTACGGTATACAATACACTAGAATTGCTCGTGAGTTGCGACCTTGTACGTAAGCACCAATTTGGCAAAAATCTTGCACAATTTGAGAAGTCTTATGGCAACAAACAACATGATCACCTGATATGTATCGACTGCGGTAAAGTTCTTGAGTTTTGTGATCCTAGGATCCAAGGGATCAAGACGATGATGGGAGATATCCTAGACTTCAAAGTAATACATCACTCCCTTAATCTCTATGGCAAGTGCAATAGCACAAATGCTTGTGAACACAAAAGTGATAACCAACCAATCGATGAAAGTGAGATGAATGATCCGGGTAATTGACAATTGAAAAGTCATCTTTTTATTAATGCTTTCTAATTGATATTTGACAAGTAATAATACTTGTGGGGTGATTGCCTTCTATTAAAAAATGCAAGTGTCGCAATAGATTGATACAAAAACACTTTGAAACAAAAGCCTCAAAGACGAATAATGGAATCCATGCTATTTGACACTGTTTATTGTATATTTTTACGGTCTTAAATCCTCTATTTTCTCCAATTGTTCGAACAAATTACCGCAATGCTGTGCTCTTATTATAAAAGAACTCCGAGTTTTACTCTACTACTTTGACTACTTCATGGGTATAAGACCCAAAATCCATTCGTCTGTGCTTTA
>CALDEO010000220.1 GCA_937942465.1 uncultured Saprospiraceae bacterium | reverse complement strand
GCATTATGGGAGAGCTGTACAGGCAACTTGCTTAGCGCAAATGATGACTATTGGGGAAGTAGCAGTAACTACCAAAGTCTATTAACTGCAACCGTAAACGTAGGACAGACATACTATATACAAGTAGACGGATGGTCTAATCAAAACAGTGGCGATATACGACTTGACATCGAATATACTCCACTGACAGGTGCTACAAGCTACGGATCAGCAACAACAAACGCAGACTGGGAAGCTAGAGACATCAATGGATGGACCAACTACGTCAACTCTGTAGACGGCACCGTGCTACTGACCGTAAATAAGAATGGTAACAATCTAGGTTGGCTAGGCATAAACTCAAGTTTTACTTGTGAAAACAAGTCGAATACTGGAGTAAGTGATCTAGGTATTGCTGGATGTAATGCACCGTATAGCTCCAATATCCACTGGTGGATCATGAATAGAACCTGGAATCTCAATCCTCAAACTCAACCGTCCTCAAACGTACAAGTACGATCGTACTACACAACGACTGAATTTAATCTAATAACCAATGCGAACCCTGATATAATCCAACATACGGATCTAACTCACTATAAAACAGGAAGTGAAGAAGACCTTACAGTAGCGGGTAATGAATGCCACCAAATGGTAGACCCTAATGACTACATAGAGTATGTAGGTCAAAACAATGACTATACTTATGGCACATTTGAAAATGACCACTATGCGCAATACTCCATCAGTAGCTTCTCCGGAGGAGGAGGTGGAGGTGGTGCCCAAGCTGGTGGTGCATTGCCTATCGTACTATTGGGTATCAGTGTTAAAGAAGTAGGATATGCCAATAGACTAGACTGGTCTACTGCATCGGAGGTCAACAATGACTACCAATCAATACAGAAATCTTATGATGGACAGACTGGATGGATAGAAGTAGGGAGAGTAGCTGGCACCAATCAGGAATCTGGTATATCTAATTACACCTTACTGGATAAGCAGCCATTCGGTCTGACATACTATCGATTGAGATCTGTAGACTATGATCACAGAGAAGAATACTCGGGTATTATTCAGCTTAAGCGAAAAGATGCTAGTATCATATCTAGAGTGTATCCTAATCCAACATCCGAGATACTTAACCTAGAAGTAGAGTCACTACAAGCTGAGAGTATGAGCTACGAAGTCTATGATATGGCCGGCAAACTCTTAATCAGTAAGAAAGTGCAGAATCAAAAAGGAATGAATAACTATCAGATCAATGTCAGGCATCTACCACTAGGAGTATATCAACTCTTAGTAAAACGTAATGATGTTGCAGAGATCATGAGAATAACTAGAACATAAAAACTTACAATACCTTAAAAACTTCCTTAGATGGAGACTTTTGCTTTGATATGTGGATGTGGGTCGTAACCTACTAATTCAAAATCTTCGAAGCGAAAGTCCTCCAGATTTTTAATATCGGGATTTATTTTCATCTGAGGTAATGGTCTTATCTCTCGAGTCAACTGTAATCTGGCTTGATCTAAATGGTCTTTATATAAATGCACATCTCCAAAATTATGTACAAACTCCCCTACTTCAAGATCACATACCTGCGCCATCATCATTGTCAATAAAGCATAGGATCCAATATTAAATGGAACACCCAAAAAGGTATCAGCAGATCGTTGATACAATAAGCAAGACAGCTTACCATCCGCTACATAAAACTGAAACAAGCAGTGACATGGCGTCAGCGCCATATCTTCAAGCTCACCTACATTCCATGCATTGACGATGATCCTTCTAGAAGATGGATTATCTTTTATAAGCTTGACACAATTGGCAATTTGGTCGATCACTCTGCCATCACTCGCCTCCCATCGTCTCCATTGCTTGCCATATACAGGACCTAGTTCACCATCTTCATCGGCCCATTCATTCCATATACGGACTCCATTGTCTTGTAAATACTTGACATTGGTATCACCTTTAAGGAACCACAAAAGCTCATGTACAATCGACTTAAGGTGTAGCTTCTTAGTCGTAATCATCGGAAACCCATCAGCTAGATCAAAGCGCATCTGGTATCCAAAACAACTCAAGGTACCAGTACCTGTACGATCAGATTTATCATTACCGTTATCCAATATATGCTGAAGTAGATCGTGATATGCTTTCATGAGAGGTCGTATTTAAAAATCCAAATATATAAACTACCCTATTAGCGAAAGCAAAAAAAGAGAATTTATTAAATAAATCCATTTCTTTATAACCAAATGGAAGTCCATATTGTTAAGATGAAACTATGTACAATTCACTACGAGACTGCGCTAACGACCTTGAAAAAACAGGCCAATTAATCCGAATCAAACAAGAAGTTGATGCCAACCTAGAGATGGCAGAAATACATCGTCGATTTTATGATAGTCGTGGGCCAGCTGTGTTATTCGAAAATATCAAAGGAAGTCCATTTGAAGCAATCTCTAATATCTATGGTACATACGAGCGGACAGATTTCCTTTTCAGGAAAACATTAGATAAAGTAAAAAAGGTAACTGAGCTGAAAGCAGATCCTGGCAACTTCTTCAAAAACCCATTGCGATATCTATCTGCACCATTCACTGCACTGAATGCATTACCTCGTAAGGCGATATTCGGTAAGGCGACCAACTATGGAAGAACAACAATAGGCCAGCTACCTCAAGTGGTATCATGGCCTATGGATGGTGGTGCTTTTGTGACCTTACCACAAGTATTCACGCTACCTCCTGATAGTGATAATATGATGCAGTCCAATCTAGGAATGTACCGCATACAACTCTCTGGCAATCAATACGATCAAGACAAAGAGGTTGGCCTACACTACCAGATACACCGAGGTATAGGAGTGCATCACACGGCATATAACGAGACGGATAAAGAGTTTAAAGCATCCATATTTATCGGAGGACCACCTTCTCATGCATTTGCAGCGATCATGCCGATGCCAGAAGGATTATCAGAGCTTACCTTTGCAGGAATGCTTGCAGGAAAACCATTCAGATATTTCAAGGATGATCAAGGGCATATTGTATCAGCGGATGCAGACTTTGTGATCACAGGGACTATACAGAAAGGGGTTAAAAAACCAGAAGGACCATTCGGTGATCATCTTGGGTATTATAGTCTAGAGCATGAGTTTCCATTTATGAAAGTAGACAGAGTCTATCATAGGAAAGATCCATTATGGCAATTTAGTGCCGTGGGTCGCCCTCCACAAGAAGACAGTAGTTTTGGCTATTTGATCCATAAACTCGTCGAAGCATTGACGCCAGGAGAATTTCCAGGATTGAAAGAGATAAATGCCGTAGATGCAGCCGGTGTACATCCACTATTGATAGCGATCGGTAGTGAACGATATATGCCTTTCCGTGAGCGAAAACCTGAGGAGATACTAACAATAGCAAATAGAATCCTGGGCTCCGGTCAGACGAGTCTAGCCAAGTTTTTATTTATAGCAGCGGACGGTGATGATCCATCTTTAACAGCTCATAATACAGAAGGATTTTTTGATCATCTGCTGAGTAGAGTTGATTGGATGAGAGACCTACACTTCCAAACAAAAACTACCATTGACACTCTTGACTACTCAGGAAGTGGATGGAATAGTGGATCCAAAGTAGTGATTGCCTGTTGCGGTGATCCAATACGTAAACTCGCGACTGTAGCCCCTCAAATCGATCGACTACCCGCAGGATATACAGATATCAAACTAGTCCAAAAAGGAGTTGTCGCAATCTCAGGACCTAAGTTTAATGGCTACCAGCAGGCTAAAACCGAGATGGAAGAACTCGAACCATACCTACTCAATGC
>CALDEO010000219.1 GCA_937942465.1 uncultured Saprospiraceae bacterium | reverse complement strand
CTAAAGTACTCATTGCTGAATAAATTTTGAATTTTCCTAATAATACGTTCCTTATCTATTGGACTCAAGTCTTACAGTTTTATATTTCCAATTTAGGTTAAATTAACAATTATGGAGGATTATAATAGACTAATTTCAATTGTTATGGGATAAAACACTGATTTATCAAACTTTGTATTTTAATATTCGTTATTCCTTTGAATAAATTCGTTTTATCTTTATTCACAAATTGAAATAAAAAGTAAAATAAGCAAATGGCATATCTTAAAACAGAAGAGTACGATTTAGAGATCACAAAAGATATTCAAAAAAACTACGGGGAAATCTTAGATAAGTTAGGAGAAGACAAAAGTAGAGAAGGTTTATTAAAAACTCCGGAGAGAGCAGCCAAGGCAATGCAGTTCTTGACGCAAGGCTACGAGTTGGATGCAGACAAGATTTTAAACTCAGCATTATTCAAAGAGGATTACCAAAATATGGTTATCGTTAAGGATATAGAGGTATATAGTCTATGTGAGCACCACATCCTCCCATTCTATGGTAAGGCGCATATCGCATACATACCTAATGGCTATGTTGTAGGATTGAGTAAGATCCCAAGAGTTGTAGATGTATTCGCAAGAAGACTACAAGTACAAGAACGATTGACTCACGAGATATTGAACTGTATAGACTCTGCATTGAAGCCTCTAGGTGTTGCAGTAGTGATAGAAGCAGCGCATATGTGTATGATGATGAGAGGTGTACAGAAGCAAAATTCTGTAACAACAACTTCAGCATTTACTGGTGAATTTAAGAATGTAGAGACACGTACTGAGTTTTTAAACCTTATTAACGCTAATTTAAGGTAGTCCATAGGAATACTAATCAGGTAAATGACTTGATTTCAACATTAGAGGGCTACATTTGCAGCTTAATACGATAAATTTTAAATTATGAAAGCATTTGTATTTCCAGGCCAAGGATCTCAGTTTGAGGGAATGGGAAAGGATATGTATGATAACAATCCTAAGGCTGCAGATTTATTCGCGAAAGCAAATGAAGTTTTAGGCTTTGACTTGATGAATATCATGTTCAATGGTACTGCTGATGAACTGAAAGATACTAGCGTAACTCAACCTGCTATATTCACACATTCGGTGATTACGTACTTACTGAATGCGGAAGAAAAGCCGGATATCGTTGCAGGCCATTCTTTAGGAGAGTTCTCAGCATTGGTTGCAAGTGGTGTTTTATCGTTTGAGGATGGATTAAAACTAGTACAGATACGAGCTAATGCCATGCAAAAAGCATGTAAAATATCAGAAGGCACTATGGCTGCAATCGTAGGTTTGGATGATGAAATCATAGAAGAGGTATGTAGTAATATCTCAGAAGTGGTGATACCAGCTAACTACAACTGCCCTGGACAACTGGTAATATCAGGAAGTCTAAAAGGTATTGAAATAGCAACAGAACAGTTAAAAGAGAAAGGAGCACGACGAGCAATTGTACTTCCTGTAGGTGGAGCTTTTCACTCGCCATTGATGGAGCCTGCTCGTAAGGAGCTTGCTGATGCAATCGATGCGATGACATTTAGCAAACCTACTTGCCCTATATATCAAAATGTAGATGGTCTAGCGCAGACAGACCCTCAGACTATTAAGGATAATCTAGTGGCACAACTTACATCATCGGTACGATGGACACAGACTATGAAAAACATGCAGGCCGATGGTCTGACAGAGGTAGTAGAAGTCGGTGGTAATGGAAAAGTAATATCTGGTATGTTTAAAAAATTGGATAGGTCTATAAATACACGTCCTCTAGCTTAAGTGGAACCTCAAAATACACATATCAATATCGGTGATCTATTGATCGCTCAACCGTTTATGACTGATGTCAACTTTAAGCGTGCCGCGCTGCTATTGTGTGATCACAATGATACTGAAGGCACCTTAGGTTTCGTATTGAATAAGACCATTGATATGAACATTACTGATCTGATCGGTGATTTTCCAGCTTTTGATGGCCCAGTGTATTACGGAGGTCCAGTCGGTACAGATACAATACATTATATACACGATCAAGGTGATATACTAGAAGAGAGTATTCCGATACAATCGGGATTATACTGGGGTGGGGACTTTGACAAGCTCAAGTTCTTAATCTCTAATGACTTGATAAAGAGTAAAAACATTCGATTTTTTATCGGATATAGTGGCTGGAGTGCTGGCCAACTTAAAGAAGAACTACAACATGGGTCGTGGATCAAAACACAATTGGACCTAAATTATATATTCCAAACAGACCCAGGTAAACTGTGGAAAGAAGTATTGGATAATAAAGGAAATACCTACTCCGTGATCGCTCAAATGCCAGATCGCGTAATTTTGAATTGATATAACTTCATGATAGACATACGTAATATAAGCCTGAAATATGGTGATAGACAGCTATTCAGCAATCTTAATCTAACTTTCAAGGATAACGAAAGAATAGGTCTAATCGGAAGAAATGGAGCAGGGAAGTCTACATTATTAAAAATCATAGCTGGTAATATCAGTGCTAATAGTGGTCAGATACAAATACCTAAAAGCATGTCTCTCGGATTCTTGACACAGGATCTGTATGTAAATGAAGAAAACACGGTACTACATGAAGCGATGACCGCTTTTGATGAGCTCAAAAAGCTAGAGGAAGATCTCGAAAAGTATAATAAGCAACTTGCTACTCGTGAAGATTATGAATCTGATGAGTACATGCAGATCATCGAAAACGTCACATCAATAACAGATCGTCTAGGACATCATAATGTCAATACCGTAGAAGCCACTGCGGTAAAACTACTCAAAGGTCTAGGTTTTACGGATGAGAATATTCACAATACCGTCTCTACTTTTAGTGGAGGTTGGAAGATGAGAGTCGAGCTCGCTAAGTTATTATTGAAGCAACCAGATATATTGATGCTGGATGAGCCGACCAATCACTTGGATATTGAATCGATCATCTGGTTGGAGTCCTACATCCGTGATTACTCAGGTATCGTAGTAGTCATATCGCATGATCAAGAGTTCCTAGATAATGTATGTAACCGGATCGTAGAACTAGAGCTAGGTCGTACCTATGACGCTAAGACCAACTATAGTGGATTTATAATCGAGAAGGAATCACAAAAGAAGATCCTTGAATCAACGATAAAAAATCAGCAAAAAGAAATAGCTGAAAAAGAACGTCTTGTAGAAAAATTTAGAGCAAAAGCGAGTAAGGCAAAATTTGCTCAATCGCTAATCAAGCAACTCGACAAGATGGATCGCCTTGATCCTATGATTGAAGACAGTAAGGCGATGGTATTGAGATTTCCGCCAGCACCGAGATCAGGTCAGATCGTAAGTAAGGCGATAAATATATCAAAGTCATTTGATGATAATCATGTACTTGAGAAAGTAAACTTACAGATAGAAAGAGGGGAGAGAGTAGCATTTGTAGGACAGAATGGTCAAGGTAAGACAACACTAGCCAAAATACTGACTGAAGTAATAGATCAAACGAGTGGTAGTGTGGAGATGGGTCATAACATATCTGTAGGATATTTTGCACAAGATCAACCAGAGCAGCTCAATGGTGATATCACCTTATTAGAAACAATAGAAGGTAAAGCCCCTGCACATCTTAGAAGTAAAGCAAGATCAATACTTGGAGCATTTTTGTTCTCAGGTGAGGATGTAGAAAAGAAAGTAAAAGTCCTCTCAGGAGGGGAGCGATCTAGACTAGCACTTGCTTGTCTGATCATGCAGGAAAACAACTTCTTGCTACTGGATGAGCCGACCAATCACCTTGACATCATAGCCAAGCATAGACTTAAAGAAGCATTACAAAAGTACGATGGTACGCTACTCGTAGTGAGTCACGATCGTAGCTTTATGGATGGTCTTACTACTAAGACTGTTGAATTTAAAGATAGACAGATCAAAGAACACTTAGGTGATGTAAGTGAATTCTTGAAACTACGAGAAGCTCAGAGTTTCAGACAGATAGAAAAAGAAACGGCTACCGAAAAGAA
>CALDEO010000218.1 GCA_937942465.1 uncultured Saprospiraceae bacterium | reverse complement strand
TATTTCATATCGGTAGTCGGTTTGACATTATTCGCAACTATTTCTTCATTACAAGTTAGAAGATTAAACTAATGAAGGCACAAATATATATTCGAATATTAATAGCTCTTGGTATCTGTATACTGATCAATGTAGTGTCATCATACTATCATGGATTTATAGACCTTACGGAAGAAAAGCGATTTACATTGTCGCCAGCTACAGAAAGCATGTTGGAAGACTTGGATGAAGTGATCTACGTACAGATACTACTGGACGGTACGCTACCTGGTGAGATCGAGCGACTCAAGACGTCGACGTTGCAACTGATGGATGACTTCAATGATATCAACTCCAACATAGAGTATGAAGTCTTTGATCCTAATGTTGGGGACATCAAGTCGATCAATGCCCGTAGGACTGAGCTAGCAAAAGATAAGATCGTACCTCAAGAGATACAAATAGTAGAGTCAGGAGAACAAACTAAAAAACTGATATACCCATATGCAGTTGTCAAACTTGCCAATCGAAAAAGGGTAGTACGCTTGATCAAGTCGGCTCCGATGTCTACGCCAGTAGAAGTACAAGTCAATGAATCTATCCAGTTATTAGAGTTCAAGATAGCAAGTGCTATCAATGACCTTATTGTCAATAAGAAAGAAATAATCGTATTTATAGATGGTCACGGCGAGTTGCCAGAGCAGAAGACTGCAAGACTAGAAGGAGAGTTAAAACAAAAGTACTTCACCAAAAGAGTGAAGCTAGATAGCCTCGTCACAATACCTGATGAAATAGCGTTGCTTATAGTTGCTAAGCCAGAGAGTAGCTTCTCTGATAAAGACTTATTTAAGATAGATCAATACATCATGGGCGGTGGCAATATACTGTGGATGATAGATAAGCTTGATGTTACCTTGCAAGATATCAACGAGGCCAAGTTCTATATTCCACCTATTCATGATTTAAATCTTGATGATATCTTCTTTAAGTACGGCATCAGGATGCAACCAGACTTAGTATTGGATCTTGAGTGTACTCAAATACCTCAAGTAGTAGGTCGTCAGGGAGATAAGGTACAGACAGATTTGTTTCCATGGTATTATCATCCATTGGTTGCAGGTAAGTCCAATCACCCAATTGTAAAAAATGTAGAACGTGTCAACATGAAGTTTGCCAGTTCTATAGATACATTACAACCAAGAAAAAATAACCCGCTAGCTTTAAATAAAGAGGTCTTGCTGTCTACATCGGAGTATACTCGATATCAGATAACACCGGTAAGACTTAATTTTGAGATATTAAAATATCCACCAAAGCCAGAGCAATTTAATAAAGGATCGTTACCTGTTGCGGTACTTGTAGAAGGACCCTTTGAGTCATTCTACAAAAATAGAGTCGGAGAGGGTATGCTCAATACATTAAAGGATATCGGTATAGAGTATAAGGAGTCTAGTGTGGGGTCTAAACAGATATTTATATCTGACGGAGATGTCGCCAAGAACAATTACGACCCAGAAACAAATCGTTTAAGTCCTCTTGGATACAACCCGTGGGTTAAAAAGACATTCGATGGCAATCGTAGTTTTATATTGAACTGTATTGAATACCTTACGGATAACACCGGACTCATGGATGCGAGATCCAAGGAGATAAAATTGAGACCTTTGAATAAGATCAAGGTGCAATCGGAAAAAACGTATTGGCAATTTATAAATATCGCAATGCCTTTGATTATTATATTATTATTTGGAATAATATATAATCTACTAAGAAAGAGAAGGTATAGTAAGCAATAATTGAATTTTTATGAAAAAAAGTACTTGGATTATGTTGTTGTTACTCCTACTATTAGGAGGAGCTGCTTGGTATTTGATAACACAGACTGTCGAAAAGAAAGCAACTATAGAAGTATCTGAACGTAAATTCAAATTGGATGACGCGGAGTACAAGACACTAGAGAGAATTGAAATCAAGAGTAGACAATATGGCAATAGTACGCTTGTGCGAAAAAATGACAGTTGGTACATGGATGATCAACTGTTGAGCAAGTATGCAATGTCACCAGTATTACAAGCAATAACAAATATTGAGATCGATTATATACCTCACCCTAATGCATTAAAAAATATCGTAAAGGAAATCGGTCAAATCGGAATCCAAGTTCAATTATTTGATAATAATGACAATCAAATGAGGTCTTACTACATCGGTGGAGGTACTCAATCTGAGAGAGGTACATACTACCTGATGGAGGGTAGCAATCAACCTTATGTGACTAGAATGCCATTTTTTGAAGGAAGTACTCGTAACTCATTCATATTCAGTAAAGATGAAATGAGAGACCGATCTATAATAACGGATAGTGAGAAGAAGATTGTAAGTATTGAAGTTGATTATCCGCGTGAGCAAAATGCAAGTTTTAGATTGACGGATATTCAAAGTAGTCCTAAGGTACAAGCACTTCATCGCCTGACCAATAACACAATCGCAGCTGCTAACTCGTCCGCTGTTGAAGCATACATTGCCGGGTTTACTCAGCCAGGTGCAGAGGCCATCGAAAACTCAAATCCTAAAATAGATTCGATAAAAGCGCAGTTACCATTTGCTATCATCAAATACGAGATTGATAATGGTGAGATGAAAGAGATCAAGCTTTTTCCGATAACGGATATTTTAAAGAAAGGGGAAGAACTACCTAAGCTAGATATGCTTGTAAGGATAGAGCGATACTATGCGGAATGCAGTTGGGGTGACTTCTTTTTAGTACAGCAACGTGTGATCGGTAAGTGGTTGCGACCATATGAGTATTTTACACAAGTCCAATAGTTGTTAAAGCGTCCGCCGAAAAGGATGGGTGCCTTTTAATTCTTCTTCTAATTGCTATCTTTAGGGTACAAACAATACCTATGCGTAAGTATATATCTGGTTCGGTGGTACTTCTTTTGGTTTCATTCATGTTGGTTTCGTTCTGTAGTCCAGAGTGGGGTTTTTACGGTCATCGTAAAATCAATAGAATGGCAGTATTCACATTGCCAACCGATATGATCAAGTTTTTTAAAGAGAATATCGAATTTTTAACGGAGCATGCAGTTGACCCTGACAAGAGGAGATACGCTACTAAGTTTGAGGCAATCAGGCACTACATTGATATTGATCACTGGGGTGATAAGCCTTTTGAGACCGTACC
>CALDEO010000217.1 GCA_937942465.1 uncultured Saprospiraceae bacterium | reverse complement strand
TTCATTTTATGGCTTGGTCGATTTCTTTGCGATTGTACCATTTTACCTACCGTTCTTCTTGGTACTCGACTTGCGAGTCATCAGGATATTAAGAGTTTTTCGGTTTATCCGAATATTCAAATTAGCTCGATTTGATAAGTCTTTTAAGACGCTTTCTGCTGTGTATCGTGAGACGAAGACCGAGTTGCTGATGACGGTGTTTTTCGCTTTGGTATTGCTACTGATATCATCTACTCTCATGTACTATGCTGAGAATGCCGTACAACCTGAAAAATTCAAATCCATTGGACATTCGTTCTGGTGGGCGATCGCTACATTAACTACGGTAGGCTATGGAGATGTATATCCGATCACTACCCTAGGTAAGATCATAAGCTCAGTTATCGCTGTGGTTGGTATTGGGTTTATTGCATTGCCGACTGGTATCATCAGCTCCGCATTTATAGAAAAAATCAAAAATAAAGAACAGAGGACTTGCTCTCATTGTGGTAAGGAAGTGTTGTAGATTTAGGGGTTTGAAAATTGATGGCAACAAATAGTTTGTTTTATACAAGGTTGGGATTTGCAATACTTGTTTAATGATTTTTACGTTCACTCTAATGAATATAGTTTAGGGGTGTTCATATTCTCAATCATCATATAGATATGAAAAACGTAGTGAAATTTGGAGTATTATACGTCATCATGGCACTTAGTAACATTGCTAATGCCTGCACCTGTGATCCAGAGTACTGGTGTGATTATTTACATAACGAGGGTGATTATTTGGTCTGTCTAGTAGAACCATTAGAGCACTTAGAAGATGAAAATGGTAACCTAATAACCCACCTCAGAGTGATCAAGACCTTTAGAGATGATGTAGGAGCTACAGAGGTTATCACCCTTATCGGGAATGACTCCGAAGCCTGGTGCATGACAGATGTGCATCAACAATTTCCTATCGGTGAGCAAAGCTATCTAGCGATCAATACCATCTACGAGGCAGAATATGAATCTAGTGAATTAACAAATACTACCAATTGGCATTATGCCCCTCATCTTTGTTATAAAAAGATTGTCAGAATTTACGATGATCTAGTCTACAGCAATGCCCTGGCACCAAATGATATAAGTAGATATCCTCTCGATAAATTTGAAGATCACTTCGAGGACTGTGACTACAACTATGATGAACTCACGGAATCTTTTTGTAAAACTAACGATTATCAGATTGTCCCAAATCCTAGTACTGGTACAGTTGCAATAGAAAATACAATCAATTTCACTACTATTAATAAAGTCGAAATCTATAACTCCAATGGCCAGGTCGTATGGAGTCAACAGTACAAAGTAGACGGGCAGAGGCGTCTCAATGTTGAGGTAGATATTGATCTATCAGGCCTATATCTAATCAGGATATTCTGTGGAGATGAGGTACATGTAGAGAAGGTTGTGTTTCGATAAATGAAGGATTGAAAATTACTAGGTATTAATGATCATTAGGATAAGTCATCCTGATCGTCAAGTGCCATAATATATAACAAAGTATTGTGTCCAAATACACTAAAAACTAAATTAATCAAAAGGTCTTATTTATTTTAATTTACTTCAAGTCATAAAATTAAATCTTGTGGTGATCCGAATAATCTTACTGACCCTACTCCCTATGCTCTTGATGAGTCAAGAACAAGTCTCCAACATTGAAGCTTATGGCGTATTAGCTCCTACCAACACTAGCGAAAAAGTAGGATTTGCAATGATCGATGGTACACAGTATATGCTTGTAGAGAAAGGCTCAATCCTGATATATAAGTGGGACGACAATACCGATAACTTTGTAGAGGACTCTCATATTTTATCGACATATGGACATAGCCCCCGACTAGGATTCTCAGAAGGCAATCGTTCTAGATTAGATTTAGTAGACGGATTATACTACCGCTTTACGCTAAATAAAATTGAAGTCATTGACATTGTAGCTGGTACAATTATTTATACACATGACTTTCGTCAAAATGATCTATTATTTGTGTCTCCATTGGAGTTATCTGATAATGTACTGTATGTATCTAGTTATGCTAACGGATTTACGACATACCATATGTTAGATATGGACTCAGACATATTGACTACTATCAATCGGGCTGTTGGTAGGACATATGTTACTCAACTCAATGATCTAACAATAACTACCCAGGATAATAAAAAAGTCTTTGCCACTAACCATGTGACGGGTCTCGATAGTCTCATACTAGATGTTGATGAGGGTATTTTCCAAATTAATGCCAGTAGACAAAATGGTAACGTGGATATCCTTGATAACATCGGTAATCTTTGGACCTTAGATTCTTCCTTCAACTTGATCAAATCAGATTGTCTCATTGAAAACTTATACACTTTATATGGGTACAAAGTTAAGGGTAATAAGTTGATCACTGTACGCAATGTATTTAATCAAGACCATATTATCAATAGAGTATCCGTCTTAAACCTAAGCACCTGCCAAGAAGAACTATCCTTCGAAACAGATACCATAGAATACTTTGCTAACCGTATACAGTTTGTAGAATTTGAAGAGTTTAATGCCGACTATTCTATACTAGGTTTTTATGGGGAGCACCCTTTAGATGGTTTTGATCAAGGCCTGTATTACGTAATTGATCATACCGAAGGTATTGCCACTCCATTTTATGACATCAGTGATGTCGTTGATTCTACGCCATTCATAAAGGATGACAATATATACTTTGTCGGAGTCAATAGAGCTTATTGGTTTAAGCTCGATGAGTTTTTAATTAAGTATGACATTGACAATCATACTTTCACTACACATAATCCTAATCTCGAAAATTCTAGGTACCTATCACTTGGATTTGAACAAGATGATAAACTCATACTCAACACTAATACGACTAAGGAAGAACCCAAAGTATGGACGCTGGGTCAAGATGAGCAATTCTCAGAGATCGTCCATTTAGATTTTAACTACAATATTGGAACTAGGTCAATAACCAACTTGATACCTCATGAAGATAGGATATACTTTACCACGCTTTGCGGTCTATATTCGGTAGATGATGACAGCCAGACTGAATACTTGTATGCAGATAATTCCTTAATCAAAACTCAAGCCTATAACGAGATTACTGTTGCCTATGAGAATAAAATTGCTCAACATAAGAATATAGATTCATTAGCAGTATTCACCTCTTTCGATATAAGTACAGGCGTAATAGATTCTTTTGTAGATACCAGTATCACTGACCCGTATTACAAGCCTGCATCGGCTGGACCATTTATCTTTTACAGTAATGGTACTCAACACGATTCACTTAAGGTTTATGATGCCAAATCAAATGAAGTAAGGATATTTCCTAGCATTCCAAGCGTTAATTTAATGAGAGTCACAGCAGGAGCATCATCAGCTATATTGATGCACATACCCCTTTTTAGCAATGACGCCACTATTTATAGGATTAGCTACCCAGCAAGTACGATAACCCTGATGAATATCGAAGCATACAAAACAACGGATGTCTATGCTGGTGCCAACAACGCATTCTATTTTGTAGATCGACATGTAAATAATGGTACAATCAAGATAAGGATTCTTAAAAATAATGGCGCTGTCGAGGAAGTATACGATGGACCAGGATCATTTTATGGTGGTAAGTTTTTTAGTCATCATCCTGATAGTGATGTGAGCTTATTCTGTCTTCATGATCAGCAGCAGCAGGAGATCATTATCGTTGCTAATGATGTAAACAATACTGAAAGCTTTACACTGGACCACCAACACTCCAGTGGTACAGTCCCAGTATTTATAATAAATGAAGGAGGTCGTGTATTGATAGAACACGATGACGGCACCGAACGACACTATCTTGTATATAATCCATTTGTAGATATAGAAGAAATCCCATTTAGCAATGAACTTCTATTATCTGATATCACAGACAGCTTGATCATCACAGTCCATCAAGATCTTGATCAACTAAGAATAAACAAATATAATTTCATTGATAAATCAGCTCAAACACTTCATACCAATACACTCTGTGATCGGTTTCTAGTTAATACAGGAAGAGCAATTAATCATAAAGAATATGTACTCAACGTAAGATGCGCTGATAGTGGTTATGAGCCATGGATTTTAGATATAGAACTTGCACAACTATACCAACTTACTGATCTATATCCTGGATTACGGTCTAGTTTCCCAAATTACTTTGTGGCATTTAAAGAATGGATCTATTTTATGGCCACTGCCGAAGGCTTTAATCATCAGTGGTATAGATTATCTACGGATATTATAACCAAAACAGTCGAACCAGTCACAAATAAATCTAAGCTCAAAATATACCCACTCCCTGCACATAATCTTATAAGAATAAATGCCGACCTAGATCAATTACAACTTTACACTGTAGAGGGAGTATTAGTACATCAGCGTCAAAACTACAATCGTGACTCTGCCATAGACATCAGTAGCCTGCAAGCTGGATCCTACTTATTGGTGGGTACTCATGCAGATGGCACCTCTAATAGTAGTGTTTTCATTAAACAGTAAGCTTACCTTTTTGGCAAAGCGACCCTACCGGTTCATCCATCCTTTAAAGTCTGTAGTCTTGGTCCTACTGATCACAAAACCTAGATCCCTAACATTAGTGATCGATAAATAATAAGATTCTATAGCTTTCTATAACTTGGCATTCTCCGTCGTAGTCTTAAGTGATTTATTCAATAATTAAAGGGAGTATTTCCGATCCGATAATGGTGTAACTAGCTATTCGTCTCCAATTTAGTGAGCAACGTATCATTTAATTCTTCAGAAAATTTAAATTCAATACTCTTGTAATCAAACATTTATAAAAAAATAAAGATCAAGAAGATGAAT
>CALDEO010000216.1 GCA_937942465.1 uncultured Saprospiraceae bacterium | reverse complement strand
TTCATGTCATATAACATGAAAGTGCTTTGATTCTAATTAAGTGGCTAATTTCGGATAGGTAAGAATTTTAATTTCTACCTGGACGATCTTGACCTCTCTGACCTCTTTGAGGTTTTGGTGCTTTTTTCATTTCTGATAAAGAAATAAATCCGTTGCCATCAGTATCGATTTTTTCGAAATCTTTGGCGAGTGGTCCTTTAACTTCTGACATTGATAGCTGGCCATCTTTGTTGGTGTCAAATTTGGTAAACATCTCAGTGACATCACCACCTTTGCCTCGTTTTGATTTGTTGGAACGGTTTTCCTCCATTGGAGCATCATCATTTACAACATCCTTTGAAGACTTACATGAAGTTGCAGTAAATGTTATAAGTGCAATTGCGAACAATAAATTTTTCATAATAGTTTTTGTTGTTGTACGTATTAGACTACACTAAGTATTAAAACCCTTTTGGTCTTTTAGTTAAATTTTCTTAAAATTTTTTAGGCCTACAGAAGGACTACAACTGCTTATTTGATAGTAATAGTTGAGCTGATTGGGGGCAAAAAGATAGTTGATTAGTTATTGGTTTATAAAGTTGCAAGTCTAGATAGCAAGTGACATATAATGGATGTTTGCGACAGCCTCCGGCTGTATGCAGATGTGATAAAAGGGCTCCCGCCCTGATTGATAAAAAAAATCCATCAAAATAATTGCAATAAACACCCGCTCACATCTCTATCCCAATATAAAGATACAAGGTCGTTTATGGAGATCTGGAATAGTAACATTACTCCACTCTTTAACAGTATGTGTTTTGATGTATTCGCTTGTTTCATTGATATCTGTAGCGATACACAGCTTGGTATTGGGGGAGCAGGACTTGAGCATGGTCTCTAGTAGAAACCCATTTTTATATGGAGTTTCTATGAATATTTGACTTTGCTGTGTCTTATGGATGATAGACTCTAGTTGCTTCAATCGTTGATCAAGTTCATTCTTTTTATTAGGTAGGTACCCTACAAAAGCAAAGTTCTGACCATTGAGACCTGATGCCATCAGAGCTAGAATAATCGATGATGGTCCTACCAGAGGCACTACTTGTATGTCGTGTTGATGTGCCCATTGGACTGCTAGATTTCCAGGGTCAGCGATGCCGGGGCAACCTGCCTCTGATAGCACTCCGATGGATACTCCATCTTTCATGATTTTCAAGAAATCTGATAGTCCATTACTTTTATTTCTTTTATCTAGTTCGAATATCTGCAATTGATCTATAGCCGTGGGATGTTGTGTTGCTTTGATAAATCTACGGGCAGTCCTTGCTCGTTCTACTACGAAGTATTGCAGCTTATGTACTGCATTTATTACATGAGGAGCTATGGTGTGATTAGCGTTTTCGCCATGTTCTACTGTAACGATAGGACAAGGGATCATAAATAACTGTGCAGCTTTCATGCTACAAAATTAAGAAAGTTTAGATAAGAATGGTGGTATTAGATGTGTAGGTGTTACTCTTGTATTTTGATGTAGTTGCCCCATATCCAACCTTCTAGATCGGCATATTTGACTTTACCCCATTTGCCCATTTTTCCATCCCAAAAAAGTTCTTTGGTATCGAAGTATAGAACATCTACTTTGGCTCCATTGGGTACTTTGGTAAGAATACTTGACGATAAGTTGGCTTCAGATCTCATATTGACAAAGTCATCATTTATCTCAATACTACCGCTTAAGTACGGAGACGCATTTTCGCATTTATCTAATAATACAGCGAGTGAGTCGATAGCACTATTTTTCTTTGTTGCGATACCGATCCATGTTGCATTGGTCTTAGTGACTTTGAGACTGTCGCCTATGGTACTATGATATACATCTGTAATAACATGTATAGGACTTTTCTGAGCAAATGTAGCAATGGCAAGCCAGATCATAGTAAGGACAAATAGTATCCAACCATAAGGTGTTTGACTTTTATTATTGCCACGTGTAGCATACCTCTGACGAGTACTCACTATCTGAAGGATTAGTTTATTAAAAATATCAGTTACTCAATAGAGACCATAAAATTACGTGTAGGTCACCTATGCTTTTGCTAACTCGGCTTTAAGGTACTCAATTACCTTAATTTCTAAGGCATCTACACCTTGTAATTCAGATAAGTACCAACTTACCCAGTCACCGAGATGTACAAAGTAGATCGCTTTTTCTACCAGTGATGATCCTTTAGACCATAGCTCTATGATATTTGGAGTATATTTTTCGATGACTCTCTTGTTGATATCAATACGTACTTGATTACGTTTGTAGTCATCTTTATTACGGAAGTATACGACTGCGTATTTATCATTCTTCTTAGCCCATCCCGTAAGTTCATTATGATTCATCTCAGGGACGGTATGGTGCCAACAGAGCATTTTGGCATTTTCATTGATCTGTTGTCTAAATCTTACGGCCACAGATTCCATACGATCTGTAGTGTATATAATTGGTGTTCTATTATTGAGCTGTACAGCTACTTTTTTGGCTATATCATGTATTTCTTCACTATCAAACTGTAATAGATTGGCAGCAGATCGTATTTGATCGATTGTCTTGTTAGAGATTAGCTCCAGCTTATATAGTATGAATAGCTGTTGCACCAACGTATACCCTAGACAAGCTCTTGGTGATGGCCATCCACTAGGTACTTGTATATAATCTAAACCAAGTTCTTTAGCTTTCGAAATCAATGTACCGCCAGAAGAGATGCATACGATTTTAGCCCCTGTCTTGAGTGCAAGTCCAAATGCTTCTAGTGTTTCTTCGGTATTACCAGAGTATGAGGATAATATAACTAAGGTGTTTTTATTGACATACTTAGGTATGCTATAGCCTTTCCCCACAGTATATGGGATTGGACATTCATCACGGACAAAATCTGCTACAAAGTTAGCTCCGATACCAGAGCCTCCTAGACCAGCTACATAGACTTCATGTATCTCATCTTCATGCATGTTGATAGTTGCTTTGGCACCTATTTCAAGCGCTTCGTTGAGTTGTGCAGGAAACTTATGTATTAATTGGTCCATCATGATTTTAGCTTTTTTTTGTGGTAAATATTTATCCTAGTTAATGTTTGCCGTCTATGTTTCTTAAATAAGTAGAATGACGGTATATTGAAGGTGTAAACAAGGATTGCGCTAGAAGTACTTTTCTTTGTACATTATAAAGAATGTCAAAAGTAGCTGACAGATTATCTAAATAATCTGTTGATACTCTTAGTAGTTGTGCTTCTAAATGCAAAAATATATTATTATTTTATATAATGTGTAATTAATTGATAGAACTTATCTAAAAACAATGGGTGATCCGCCAAAAAGAACGACTACGGAGATAGGAAATATGGGTGAAGATCTAGCAACAGGAATGCTTGCATCCAAAAATTATGAGCTTCTCGAACGCAATTGGAGATTCAAAAAAGCAGAAATTGATATTATCTGTCGCCATGATAATATCTTGATTTTTGTTGAGGTCAAGACGAGGAGTTATGACTATTATGGTAGTCCAGAAGCATTCATTAATAAGAGAAAGCAGAGACTCATTCAAGATGCCGCAAGTCAGTATATGCATAGCATCGGCTACGAATGGGAGATTAGATTTGATATAGTTTCTATCATACTATCCAAGTTTGGCAATCACCGGATTCATCATTATGAGGACGCATTTTTTGGAGGTATTTGACTGCAGTCAAATGAAAAAAACTAAAATAAAAGTGAATATAATTCTTGTTTTTTATTTTTAATCGTTCTACCTTTCAATCACCAAATAAAGATATGACATCAGTGAGCATACATAATATTCATCCAACGGACACTAGCAACTCTGCTATGTGTATGATGATGTGTTGTAGTATGTCAATGCCAATGTGGCAACCGATCAGCTGATGCAATTATCTTAATCCAAACTAAAATTTAAGGACTAATTAATTTCTGAAGCCGCTCGGCTTCAGATGAGAAGCACGTTGCACTTCAGAGTTTCATTCAAACTATTAACATTCTTACAATGAGCTCGCAAAACTATCGTTACGAAACACTTCAATTACATGCAGGACAAGTACCTGATCCAGTCACAGGGAGTCGTGCAGTACCTATCCATCAGACCACTTCGTTTGTATTTAAAGACTCGGAGCATGCTGCCAACCTTTTTGGACTCAAAGACTTCGGCAATATCTACACAAGAATCATGAATCCTACCACCGATGTGCTCGAAAAACGAGTCGCTGCACTAGAGGGCGGTACGATGGCAGTGGCAGTGGCAAGTGGTCAAGCGGCGCAGTTCATTGCATTGAATAACATCCTCAGTCATGGTGACAATCTAGTGTCTTCATCATATGTATACGGTGGTACGTACAACCAGTTTAAAGTCAATTTTAAAAGACTCGGTATAGAAGCAAGATTTGCTAATGGCAATGATCCAGCTAGTTTTGAGTCATTGATCGATGAGAATACCAAGGCACTCTATGTTGAGTCTATTGGCAATCCACAATTTGCAGTTCCTGACTTTGAGGCATTGGCCAAGATTGCACAGAAGTATGACATTCCACTGGTTGTGGATAATACATTTGGAGCCGCAGGATATCTTGCCAAACCAATCGAGCATGGTGCTAATGTGGTAGTGGAGTCTGCTACCAAATGGATCGGTGGGCACGGCACGAGTATCGGAGGTATCATTGTAGATGGTGGCAATTTTAACTGGGGCAATGGTAAGTTTCCGCAGTTTTCGGAGCCAGCAGAAGACTATCACGGTCTTAAGTTTGCTGAGGTATTTGGTGAAGGCAATCCACTCGGGTTACCCAATGTTGCATTCGCAATCAGAGCAAGAGTAGAAGGCTTACGAGATTTTGGTCCAGCAGTGAGTCCGTTCAATTCATTCTTGTTTTTACAGGGTCTTGAGACCTTATCTTTGAGAGTACAGCGTACGGTAGACAATGCATTGGCTATAGCCCAATGGTTGGAAAAGCACGAAGATGTTGTATGGGTCAACTATGCAGGATTACCATCAAGCCCATCTCATGATCTTGCCAAGAAATATCTCCGCAATGGATTTGGTGGTGTATTGAGCTTCAAAGTCAAAGGGGGTAAAGAGCAAGCAGACAAGATCATCAATAATGTAGATTTGATCAGTCACTTAGCCAATGTTGGAGATGCCAAAACACTGATTATACATCCTGCCTCTACGACCCATGATCAACTCAATCTAGAAGAACAAAAAGCCGCAGGAGTAGAACCAGGAATGCTCAGACTCTCTGTCGGAATAGAACATATAGAGGATATCAAAGCCGATCTTGTACAAGCAATCAATGCCAGCAAGGAAGCGCAGTTATCTGAGGCGTCCGCATCATAAAAGAACATTGTTTTAAATAGTTTTTGCGAGTAGCGGCCATCGATGACAGCGAGGCATCGGTGGCTGTACTTCAACCCAAAGAAAAAGATTATGCAATACAATGAATATCTTATAGATCAACCAATAAAGCTAGAGTCGGGTGCTGTATTAACTCAAGCAAAAGTGGCTTATCACACCTGTGGTCAGCTCAATGATCGCAAGGATAATGTCGTATGGGTATGCCATGCGCTTACCGCGAATAGCGATGTGGTGGAGTGGTGGAGTGGTCTATTCGGTGATGAGCAATACTTCAACCCACAAGAGCATTTTATTATCTGTGCTAATGTGCTAGGTAGTCACTATGGTACGACTTCTCCGCTTGACGCGAATGAAGAAACGGAGGTACCATATTATCATGATTTTCCGAAGTTCACCATTAGAGATATGGTA
>CALDEO010000215.1 GCA_937942465.1 uncultured Saprospiraceae bacterium | reverse complement strand
CGAGAAATGTCTGAGGTATTCGGTACATCAGAGGGAGCTCTCAAGGCATCATATCATCATGCTGTCAAAAAAATAGAAGCATACATTCTTAATAAGGAATGATGAACTTAACAAAATGCGTTTTTATGCGTCGTTATTTTTTGTTTAATAGAAGGCGAAAAACATAGGGATAGCCTAACTATCACGAGGCTTTACAACGCTTTTATAAGCAAAAGTAACAAGAAAAAAAATGTTAGCTTATTAAATTACCATTCCTAAGGATCATGGATAAAATGAACAAAAAAGAATCAATACAAACAGAATTATCGGCACTATCCACATCAGTGCAAGCATTGCTAGGCAAGGCGAGTGGGGGATACACAATGCCTGATTCATATAACAGTGAGCTTAAAGAGCATCTTGTTGCTAGCAGTACGATGCCAAGTGGAGTGCAGTCATATGGTATTCCAGATGGATACTTTGAGTCGCTTGGAGAGATCATCGAGTCTAAGACTCAAGAAAAACAAATCGCTCAGGTAGTGCCTATGTGGCGCAGACCCCTAGTAGTAGGTATGGCGGCTTCATTGGTTTTAATGTTTGGATATTTTGGTGTTTTCTCCTCTTCATCAACAACAGATACTATAGAGCCTACAATGATGACTGCGGAGCTAGCATATATAACTGACAATATTGATGATGTCAGCTATGAGGAGCTATATAGTTATGATGTAGCGGTCTACGATCAGAGTGATCTCATAGACAACAATACTACAATGAGCGACGATTTATTGATAGATCAACTTATCGACGATCTGTCAGATGAAGACATTATGAATTTATTCTAATATAGAAGGGATTTAAGAACATAATGTTAATTCCTATGCAACCCATTGAAGCACAATTTTTCATAAAATTTAATCCCCATAGCTTTGGCTATGTAAAAGAAATTTTATTTCTACTTATACTTCAAGCGGTTACATATCATTTTAACCTTAGTTTTTAAATCACTTCATAAATTACAAACCCTATAATTAATAAAATCAATTGAATATGAAACCGTTAATATTGACAGCAGCATTATTGTTATCCTCGATCTTCGTATATGGTCAGCAGGAACGAGCAGAAGTAATGGAAGCACAGCGAGTTGCATTCATTACTAAACAACTAGATCTTACAAGTGAGGAATCTGCTAAATTTTGGCCTGTATATAATGCATACCAAAAAGAGCTCGACCAAATCAAAGGTAGAGAAGGTAAACAAGGAAGGAAAGGTCAGAAAGGACATAGAATGAGAAAAGGTGAAACTGATACTATGACAGAAGCTGAAGCAGAAGTGCAACTAGCCAAGATGTTGGCTGTCGGCCAGAAAGAGTTGGACCTTAAGTCAAAACTAATAAGAGACCTCAAGGGGGTGATACCAGCGACCAAGATTGTAAAACTTAAACAAGCAGATCGTGGGTTTAAGAAGAAATTATTGCAAAATATTGCCAAAAGACGGGGCAATGGTAAGGATATGCCAGCAAGAAAAGGTGATGGCGAGGGTAATTAATAAATAACAGAAATCGTTATACTTCTTAGAATAGACTTCAGTTTGCACTGAGGTCTATTCTATTTTAAGGTAATTAACATATCTTATTTAAACACGTATGAATTCGTGCATATATGTTAGAAATTGTCATTGAATGATTTATGGTTTAAAAATAATTGTCTAAAACAACTTAATCTATTGTTTTTCAGTTGTTTATGTCTATTATGCGTCATATAAAAACTTGTGATCATGTGTGGAAAACTTATTTTTTGCACGACTAGAATCTGTAGGATTTTTATCTATATTTGATCTGTTGTTAAATCCTTTGGACAGTAAATTATTTATGGAACATAAAACGAAACAAAATCCAGTATTGATTGCTCTTGTTTCAGAATTTGAGGAAAGGAATATAAGTGGAGATCAAAAGTACTTAACGGATAAGTCGTATGTACAGCTCATAGAATACTATGAAGACGACCAGCAGTTAGAAAAAGCAGTTGAAGTTGTTGACTGTGCTATCGAACAATATGCATACAGATCAGGCTTTATTATCACCAAAGCAAGATTACTCTTACAATTAGGTGAGATCAGAGAAGCATGTGAATTATTAGATGCAGCTGAAGCGATCGCTCCTTTCGAAAATGAAATAAAAATACTTCGTGCTAAAGCGCTTGGAATATCAGGGGACTGTTCTATGGCTTTAGAGATATTAGGTGGTCTTAAAATATCAGCAGTTGGATCTGATCTAGCAGATATATTAGTATGTGAGTCTTACGTCTACGAGTTTATCAAAGACTTTGAGTCCATGTATAGTTCTTTAAGAGAAGCATTAGAAGTAAATATAAAACACGAAGAAGCAGCTATCAGATATTGGATGGCAATAGAGTTAAGTAGAAAGTATAAAGAGGGAATGAAGGTCTATAAAGATATTATAGACTCTGACCCATATAATTATATGGCTTGGTTTCACCTAGGTCACACATTTGCAGCTACAGGTGAGTATGAAGATGCAATCGATGCAATCGAATATTCATTTTTGATCAATAAGTCGTTTGAGTCTGGTTACATGGACTGCGCTGATCTATGTTTTCAATTGAGAAAATACGATAGAGCACTATATTACTATACTGAAGCCAATAACCTATTTGGTCCAGAAAGTGATATTCTAATCAATATGGCTGAGTGTCAAGTAAAGTTGACAGAATTAGGCGATGCTAAGAAAAATCTTTTCGAAGCATTGAAGCTTGATCCTTATAATGATGAGTTGTTCTTTCACTTAGCAGAGTGCTATAGTACTGAGAAGAGTTGGTACAAAGCGATCAATGCATATCATAAAGCAATTGATATCGAGGATCGATGTGAAAACTATTACCATGGTTTAGCGAAAGCGTACTCAGCAATTGAAAATTACGAAAAGTCAACTTTCTACTTTAGAAAAGCTGCACTGACAGGTCTTGAGCAATCATGCTACTGGCAGTCATATACTACAGAATTGATCAAATTAGGTCAATTAGAAAAAGCATTAAAAGTGCTATCAGAAGCTGACCAATTTACATTTGGTGCAGACTTGATGTACTGCGAAGCTGCAATACACATTATTAAAGGTGAGAAAACAAAAGGACTCAGAATACTTGAAGAAGCATTGCTTGAAGACTTTAGCATTCACCGATTATTATTTGAAATACAACCAGAACTTGAGTTGGACCACGATGTATCATCTATGATGAACTATTACCGTCTAGAGTTCGAATAATACCATTTGTCATTTATAATGATCCATAATTTTTGAGAATTATGTGAAATGATTCGAGGCATAAAACACAGTAATAGCAGTAGCTATTACGAGTATTTATAACGAAGAAGCATGAAGTATAAACTTAAAAATGTGGGGCAATTATGATGAGAAAGGGTATAAAGATAATTCTATCTTTCATCAATGTGCCATGACGAAGTAATCGACCTAGTCGGTTAGTGGCGCGAAAGATCTCAGTTTAATAACCGAAACCCTTGAGCATAAGACCTCCAATTCTTATGCTCATTTTTTTTGCCATAAAGTCTTGGCTAGGCATATTTCTTTTTGATCGCTTTTGCGAATAACCTGATGATGTATCTCTGTATCAGATATTTGATGACAATCAAAAGTCAACTCATCACCATAAAAGCACTCTGTTTTAAACTGGATCGATAGCTTATGCATCTTATATGCAGTATGAAAACGCTGTTGTATAGAGCTCAGTATCTGTGTAGTCAAGAATGTATTATTGGCATGACCATTCCAATCTAGATCATAAAATGCTACTTGATAAGATCGACTTACATCTATCTGTTCTAGCTTACGCAATCTAAAATCTGCTCGCGGCATGAAATCTATACCCTTAGGGATATGCTCGTCAAATCCACGTGAGTCTATGCGTATCGGCTTGCGAGTATTGAGATCTATCATAGTCCACAAGGAGCTAGCCTCTGCGATCTTATTGCCTTGATCATCGTACATGTGATAATCCCTAAAAGCAAATATTTTATTGAAACCTGAGGGGTATGTCTGTACCTCGACCGTATCATTCATACCCGGTGTACCTATGAAATTGACCTCTTTTTTGAGTAATACCCAGGAAGTCTGTTGTTCTTTCATATCCCAGAAAGATGCCTTTAACTTAATGATGTGTTGCATAGAGGTCTCCTGCATCATGCGAATGATAGATGGATAGGAAATTGATAAATCAACATCAATCTCGTTGGACCTTACCTTAAATTGTTGGCTGTACATAGTCCTCGAAGGTACTAAATTGATATTATATATAAACCTACTATATCTAAAGTAATACGTCCGTCGTTGGATTAAGGAATAAGAAAATGGTGAACATATTACAAAATGGCATTATTTGTGTTTTATATATATGAATCAAGTAAATAGACCAAAGTCAAAAACATATCTCGTATGAATTTAAAGAGTTTCTCTCTCCTGTTATTATTATTTGTAGTTGCTTGTAAAAGCACAAAGGATGTTGTCTATACAGCTCCGATGTCTGATATTGAAGAAACGATATTGGATACAATGCAAATAACTGCTTCAAGTAAGGAAGCAAATATCGAATTGCCTAACTATAACCCAAGTTATACTCGGACAATCGACTTGCTACATACCAAGTTGAATCTTAAGTTTGACTGGCAAAATCAATATGTTCTTGGAGTTGCAGATCTCACATTGAAGCCTATCTTCTATGCGACAAGTACGATCGGGTTGCATGCTACCAACTTTGACATCAAAAGTATCAAGGTCAATGGTGTTGCTACCAATGCATACGAGTACGATGGAGAAGAGCTCATCATCAAGCATACCAAAGAAATAACAAGATCAGAAGAAGTAGTAGTGACGATTGACTATGTAGCTAAGCCAAATGAAGGCCCAGTGGGCGGTAGCGCAGCGATCACATCTGATAAAGGATTGTTTTTTATAAACCCTTTGAATGAAGATCCAGATAAGCCACAGCAGATATGGACTCAGGGAGAGACAGAAAACAACTCTAGATGGTTTCCTACGATCGATAGACCTAATGAGAGATGTACTCAAGAAATATATGTGACGGTACAAGACCGATTTAAGTCATTATCAAATGGTAAGATGATGTCATCTAAGTCCAATGGCAATGGTACACGTACCGATTATTGGAAACAAGACAAGCCACATGCTCCATACTTATTTATGTTGGCAATCGGTGAGTACTCCGTGACTAAAGACAGCTGGAAAGGGAAGCCAGTAGAGTATTATGTAGAAGAAGAGTATGCAGCTGACGCTAAAGAAATATTCAATCATACACCTGAGATGATTGGTTTTTTCTCAGATATATTAGATTATCCATACCCATGGGACAAGTATAGTTCTGTAATCTGTAGAGACTATGTATCTGGTGCTATGGAGAATACTTCGGCAGTAATATTTGGAGAATTTGTACAAAAAAACCACCGTCAACTTATAGATAATGATAACGACTTGATCGTAGCACATGAGTTGTTTCACCATTGGTTTGGTGATCTAGTAACCTGTGAAAGCTGGGCTAATCTTACATTGAATGAAGGTTTTGCCAACTACAGTGAATACCTATGGTACGAGCATAAGTACGGTCGTATGAGAGCTGACCTACATAAAATGACAGAACTTAGAAACTACGTAGGATCTGTAGATAACCAAGGAGCACATCCACTGATCCATTATGGATATGAAGATAAGGAAGACATGTTTGATGCACATAGTTATAACAAGGGTGGTCTTGTACTGCACATGCTTCGAGACTACCTCGGTGATGATGCATTTTTTGCAGGACTACATAGATATCTTATTGACAACGAATATACTGCTGTAGAGACTGCAGAGTTGAGAATGGCATTTGAGGATGTAACAGGTCAAGATCTTAATTGGTTTTTTGACCAATGGTACTTCGAGTCTGGTCATCCACAACTAGAAGTGATATATGACTTTGATACAGATAGCAAGGAAGTAGTTATCCAAGTAGAGCAAGTACAAGACCCTAAAGAGAATGCACCGATATACCAACTACCTACAACGGTACGGATCTATGATGAAATCGGTAAGATGCATGAGAGACAAATACTACTCAACGAACGATCTCAAGAGGTACGTCTTAAGATCTCAGACCTCAAGCCACAGTTAGTAATGATCGATGGAGATGATATCCTACTTGCAGAGATCACTGAGCAGAGATCAACTACAGAGTATGAATATATGGCTACGTATGATGTACCATACAAGTATAAGGTAAATGCATTGAAAAAACTCAAGGGCACTGCCAATGCGCAACCTATCTACCTAGCGCATATGGATCATGAGTTCTATGGTGTCAGAAGTATCGCTACACAAAACATCAAAGTAGATGCATCAGTAGAGAGTATGCTTGTTGGTAAAGTAAAAACGGATCCACACTCAAGAGTACGATCTAGAGCATTGGTAGCATTAACAAATAAAGATGCTGCACCACATACGGATCTTGCTAAGGAAGTATTGAAAAAACAAGAAGCATATCCGGTAGTTGCTGAGGCATTAATGTTATTGAAATCTGCTGGTGACACAGATGCAATTATGTATGCGGAGCAACTTAAGGATGAAAAATCAGGAGCTGTTGCCTCTGCTGTTGCCGATATCTTTATTGACTCAAAAGATCCTAAGTACGCTGACTTTTTCACTGATAAGATCATGAATACAAGTATCTACGAATTTTTTCCATTGATGAGTAAGTATGGCAAGTATGTACCGTATATGAGAGCAGACCAGAGGTCGGACGCTGCTACTCAGTTCTCGGCGATAGCGATGAATCCTGGTGAAAATAACTACAAAAAGTTCATGATAACAAGTGCTATGAACAACATGCGTAATAATCTTAAAGGACGTAATGGTGATAGTAATGATGCAACTACACAATC
>CALDEO010000214.1 GCA_937942465.1 uncultured Saprospiraceae bacterium | reverse complement strand
ATCTTATCATTAGGATTGATCACAAACGATACATCACTAAACAGTGTATGCCCACTATACGAAACCTCTAATCCATCAACAGAAATCATAATTTTATTTTTGCTGTGGCAAATTTAGGAAAAAGGACGGAAGTGGGTCTTGCGTAGCTCGTTTTTAATTGTCTAATAGAACGAGACCTATCTATCTGAAGGCACTTGAAAATTAACAACCAAAGTCACAAAACTTTTTATCCTAAAAAACATTACTTTTGCAGCAATTATAACAAAAAACAGATATGTCAGCAATTGATAAAATAGACCCAGCAGAGATACAGACTTTAATGAAGAGTACAACGTACGATAAGGATATCGACATTTGTATTCATACTAATAAAGGTGATATCAACCTTACTTTATATGCTCAGAAGTGTCCGATGACTGTGACTAACTTCCTAGAGTTAGCTAAGAAAGGATACTATGATGGATTACAGTTTCATAGAGTGATACCAGATTTCATGGTGCAAGGTGGATGTCCTATGGGTCAAGGTACAGGTGGTCCAGGTTACAACTTCCCAGATGAGTTTCATCCAGAGTTGAAACACGATAGCCCTGGTATCTTATCTATGGCCAATGCAGGTCCTGGTACCAATGGTAGTCAGTTCTTCATTACACATGTTGAGACTGGTTGGTTAGATGGTAATCATACTGTATTTGGTAAAGTACACGGAGATGCAGACCAGACTACAGTTAATGATATCAGACAAGGTGATAACATCATCAATATCGATATCAAATAGTAATAATACGCATCATTAGATATTCCACGAAAGTGGTAAATCAAATAATATATAAAGGCTTATCGTAGTTGCAATGACTACGATAAGCCTTTTTTTATCGGGAATATCGATCTTCTTGTCGAATTCTCGGCGGGGACATACAAGAAATGGGGTAAGTTTCTGTTTGAGTACTTAGTATCTAGTGCATAGTATTTAGAAAAGTCTATGGTATATCCGTGGCAAAGGGCTCCGACCTCTTGCTAATGTGTGATATGTAATGATAAGAAGAGCTACGACCTCTTGCCCATTGTATAACACCGTCCTGAGGTCAAAGACCTTGGACTCGAAGCATAAGGCTAAAAGCTCAAGATTAAAAGCCTAACAACTCAGGACTAAAAAACAACTCAGGACTAAAAAGCTAACTATAACCTCAAAACTCCACAGCCTATGAACACCTTCCAATCCTTCTTTCTTTTTTGCTCTGGCGTCAATACTGATATGTTAAAGCGTACTCCATCGGATGTCGGTAAGTATGCTGGTATTGGGGCTACGATCTTGTTTACAGGGTTATTTGCGGCAGTGGCCGGTGGATTTGCTATATATACGGTGTTCGGTAGTTATGTAGCGGCGGTGTTATTTGGACTGTTGTGGGGAGTGATGATATTCAACCTAGATCGATACATCGTGATGAGTATGAAAAAGAAGGGCTCGTTTTTGGGCGATTGGGCTAGAGCCACCCCGCGATTGGTGCTAGCGATATTGATCGCATTTGTGATTGCTAAGCCATTGGAGCTGAAGTTATTTGCCTCAGAGATAGAGGGTGAGTTGATGACCATGGAGCAGGAGTTATATAAAACACAAGACAATACACTTAGAGATCGATACCTAGGCCGTATCGATAGTGTCAAAAATGATATTGCTGCTTTAGATATGCAAATCAAAGATAAAGAAGCAGCAAGAAATGAGTTAAACCTGATTGCGATACAAGAAGCTGATGGTACAGGTGGATCGCAAAAGCGCAACATGGGTCCGATATACAAAGCGAAGAAGCAGGATGCTGACCTAGCACAACAGGAGCTAGATCGTACGATTGCTGACGTAGCACCGCTGATTGCATCTAAGAGATCCGCTCAAGCAGCCTTGGAAGCAACAATGGACCAAGACTTGACGATTATGAAGCGGACTAAGCTTAATGGATTTGCTGCCCAGCTCGATGCATTGGGTCGATTGGGTGCCAGGAGTAGTACGATCTGGTGGGCATCATTGTTCATCACGCTATTGTTTATAGCTATAGAGACAGCGCCAATATTTACGAAGTTGATATCCACACGATCACCGTATGACTTTGCATTGGATAAGCATGAGCGATTATTTGAAAATAGTCATGCGAGCTTGAGTTCTAAGTTGTCACTGGCATTAAAGAGAGAGGTAGAGTACGATAAAGTAGTAGGGGACTATGAGCTTACGCAAACAACAGCGGCGGAGAAAGAGCTCATAAAAACGATGATACAGTCTGAGTTGCAAGAGATTAAGAAAGAGCCTGTCTACTGGGCAGAGTATCTCAAACTCAAGCGAAGATTTAATATTAGTTAAGGATGTTGTGTATTTGAAGTTAAATTTGGATTTTATGACAAATACAATGCATTTAGATCGTTTTGGCGTCTAGTAACGAATTTTTATTGGCTTTAGTTTGATTTATTAGAATATTATAGCTAATTTAAGAGTATTACTAACCATTAAAACTAACTGATTATGATGAATGAGCAAGTACGTCGCATAATGACGCAAAATCCAATTTCTGTAAATCCGCAGGATAGTATATCAACGGCTACCGCTTTACTTAAGGGCTCAAGAATACATCATTTACCAGTGGTGGACAACGGAAATATACTCGTAGGAATGGTGACAATCTATGATCTATGGAATAATCAATCTCCAGATAAAACATCTGTAAGTGATATCATGAGTACATCAACTATTAAGATTACTCCATTAGATAAAGTAGGGACGGCGGCAGAGTTATTTCTTGATAAGCGATTTCATGCCTTACCAGTAGTCAATCTACGAGGAGAGTTAAAAGGGATGGTCACATCATTTGATGTGTTGAAGTATGAGTTTAAGAGAGAATATAAAATTCCAATATTATATAAAGAAGTGCTAGCCGAAACGGCTTAGTCCACAACATGGCTTTGGTAGGACAAAGTCGAATAAAGGGTGTTGTTTACAAAATGATCAAACCAAAACACATTGATCAGGGTCTGTGTCTCTTACTTAGTGCAATTTCGTGAGATGTTATTTTTTGAGAAAAAAATAATTATTTCACAAGAGTCACAGATCCATTTTTTACTATTAAATCTTCTTGCGTTTTTATTTTTACGATGAAGCTGTATGTTCCAGGTTGTAGCTCATTGTTTTTAAATGTTCCATCCCACCCATTATCAATATCGTTGGATAGTACATTGGATCTAGTAAAGATCAATGATCCCCATCTATCATATATTAGAAATTCCGTAATCGGTAATGCATACTCTGAGTATACCAAAAACTGATCATTGACACCATCTCCGTTAGGAGAGAATGTATTGGGTATATAAATATTGCAATTGGACTCATCATCAGTGACCATCAGGGTTTGTTGATATGAGCAGTCATTATTGTCTCTTATGTTTACGATGTACTCACCAGCTGCTAGATTTTCAAATATGCTATTGGATTGAAATGGACCTCCGTCAAGAGAGTACATAAGATCAAGTCCATTGGTATTGTATATAAGTTCTAGTGCTCCATTGTCTAGTTGACAATAAGTCTGTGTTTCCACAAATTCTTGAAATCGAGCAGTCGCCACAGAGTCAACAGTGATACTACCATCGACACTGCATCCAGCATCGTTAGTTATTGTATAGTTATAGTCACTAGGAGCAAGATCAGTAAAGACACCTGTAGACTGCGGTATGATACCGTCTATCACGTATTCATTGTTGGAGCTACTGCTCGTTATCGCTAGAGAGATTGATCCATTATTTTCGGCGCAAAAACTTGGTTCCGCCATTTGAGAATCTAAAGTCAAAAATCCAGGAACAATATCAAAGCTATCCTCGTACATACATCCAAATTCATCCTTTATGAAAATAGTATTCATTCCGAAAGGTAGATCTTCAAAAACACCTGATGCGGCATAGTCTACATCGTCAAGACTGTATGTGACGGTAGGGGAGTTGACACTCTGAGCACTGATCGATATCGTATTGTCTACGGTGTCACATGCTCTCTGATCAATAACAATTTCTTCTATAGAGATTGGTGCTTCTGATGCTAAAAACTCGAATGAACTCGTACCACCGTATACATTCTGCGGTATGGTACAGACAAAGTTAAAACTCTTGTTCTCCCAGTCTATTTCATATATATTGGCGGATACTCCACCTGAGATTGCATAAGTACGTACTTCGCAATCTTGTACTGCACTCACGATACCAAATATACTTGACCCAGAGGATGAAAAATCTATCAATACTTCATTGAGACTTGGGTCGTCAGGGTATATGCTTACTAGTGTATTGTCTGTAGTAGCCATATACAAAGTACCCTTGTAGTATGTGAGATCACCACTCGCTCCATATCCCATCTTTTCATATAGACTTACTTGACCTGATGCGGGGTTATAGCTACTGAGCTCTCCTGTCTCAGATGCAGCATATATCTCACCAAAGGCATTGGCCGTAAGCCCATAATACTTTGACCCTGGAAAGGAAGCTGCCATTGTCTTATCACCTGTGATAGGATCAATGCTAAACAAGTTGCCGTTAGCAGATAATGAGTAGATAAATCCGTTGGGGTGAGAGGCGAGATCTGTGAATATACCAATATCCAATATCGGAGTATGTGTACATGCAACGGGATCAAAATCAACTAACTGCCCTTGGTTGTTATTGAATAACACATTCTGACTCGTTACATTCCCGCAAAGGGAAAATAACAGTATCGTCAATATCAGAATCGTCTTTCTCATAATACAAATATAGTACATCCACAATTAAGACACATCAGTTGATAAGTTGTTTACCACGTCACTTAGTTAATTCAGTTGTCAGGTTAGTCATAATCCCCCCTTAGGTCTCCGAATATCCCTCAAAAGGCTTGAAGCCCTTTGAGGGATTGTATTACTTCATTTATATTTTAATGATACGAGTACTTGCTCTTTTATCTCCATTAGAGATGACCATATGGTATACACCGCTATCAAAAGCAGTCATATCTATTTGGAGAGAGTTGTCATTAGATGCAGTATTCAATACTTTGATAAGTCTACCTGCACTATCTAAGATTTGAATATTTAATAACTCATTCTGACTTCCGTCAAATTGTAGGGTTACGATATTCATGACAGGGTTAGGGTAGAGGCTTGCGCCGAATGTATTAGCAATGTCATCCAATGACGAAATGATTAATGTCTCATTATTGCCATCGATACAACCATTGGCATCTCTCACTACGATATCGTATGAGCCGCCACCTTGCGTAGTTGTGAATACATTGTTTGATTGAAAACTAGCGCCACCATCAATACTGTATTCTAATGCTCCGGTACCACCACTTGCAATTATTGTTATTTCTAATCCG